>JAEDFL010000015.1 GCA_016292785.1 Clostridiaceae bacterium
TTAACTTGTAATCTGGCAGAGCATTTACATTCTTAACCTTATGAAACATACAAAAACCCTCCTTACTCTAAAGGATCAAGAGTGATAAACTCCTGTGTTTCCCAAATCTTCAACAGCTCATCCTTGTGCATAGTATTCCATTCAAGAACCATTTCAAGGGCTTTCTTGGGAAGCTCTCCTTCTAAAATAGTACCGTCGTTAATACATATCGCAGCCATGTGTTCACCGTAAATTGCATGGAAATGAGGCGGATTGTGTTCAGACTGCTGAAAATACATACGGATAACAATTCCGTAAAATCTTGATAACACGGGCATCGGATAATCTCTCCTTTCGCTCATATTATATCACGGTATCGTGATATTGTCAATATTATTATGATGTCAAACGAGATAAATATACTTTTATTGTTATTCACAGCACATAATAATGCGGAATTATATCCTCGTAATGTCCGTCTGACATTCTGAAACCGCCGGGAATTGTACCGAGCTTTTTGAAGCCGAGACGCTCATAAAGGTGCAGGGCGTGAGTGTTCGATGCAACGACTGCGTTAAACTGCATTATCCCGAAGCCCTTTTTCTTCGCCGTGTCAAGGCAATGCCGGACGAGCTTTTCTCCGATATGCTCTCCCCTGACGCTTCTTTCAACGGCAAAGCTTGCGTTGCAGATGTGTCCGCACCGTCCTACATTGTTCGGATGAAGTATGTAAAGTCCGACGGTTTTTCCGCTGTCGGCGTCCTCGGCTACTCCGGTAAAGATCTGTTCCGAGAAAAATTCCCGTGCGGTCTTTTCCGTCAGCCTATCCTCCTGCGGAAAAGCAACGCCATCGTCAACGACCTGATTCCATATTTCTCTGAGTGCCTCTGTATCGGCTTCGGTATATTCACGAATTGTTATGTTCATTTTACGTCCTCCAAACTGTCATTCAGCGCTTTTGTAAGCCATTTATCAAGAAAATTCATTTGCTCCTTTGTGTGAAACCAATGCTCACCGCCGCTCATAACGGTAAGCGAAGCATTTGTACGATTTGCAAAATCCGACACGGTTTCCCGTGATGTCAGATTATCGTTTTCCGCATATAAAATATCGGTCGGTACTTTCCATTCAATCGGGTTATCTCTGACATAACACAGGTATTTCCACGAAAGCGTTTCTCCAAACGGCGTGACTATCTCCTGCTTTTCTTTCAGCTCACTCTCCGTTACGTTTGCCCAACTCATCATATCGGTAATGAGCCTTTCCATATCTGCAATCGGAGAAATAAAAAACGCTCTTTCAACCGCTTTCCCCTGCAAGGCATTCATCGTAAAATATGCTCCTATGCTGTTTGCTACAATAATGACCGAGTTATATTTGTTTGTCAAGCTTTCATATTCGCTCAGTATTTCGTTTTTTGTTTCCCACGGAAATTCGGATTGATAATCCGCACCCACAACGTCACAGCCTGCGAAAAACGGTTTGTAATGCTCCGCCTCGCCTGCGTTTCCGCCCTTTCCGTGGACATATAATACAGCTTTTTTCAAAGCTCTCACCTCGCTGAATATTATATCATATAATCCTGATTTTTCAAACAAAATGCCCGAAGAAAGTTTTCTTCGGACACAAGAATTATTAATTTCACTTTTTTTCATTCGCCGCACGGATAAGAGCCGCTTCAACATTGCCTGTAACCGTCAGCCTGAGCATATGTATCAGCTCCTTGCTTGACATTCTTGCCGCACTGCTTGTCTCAAGCCAGCTCTGCACCACTCCGCCGAGAGCGATCGCATAAAAATTGGAAAGAAAATTTTTGTAATACTCGTCAACATCTAATTTTTCCGACTTTGCATCAATAACACCCCGAACGGTCATTCTCAGCCCGTCATAGACAAAATTCGAAAAATAAACCATTGCTCTTGAATTGATAACGCAAAGAATTTCACTGCGATGATCCTCAATATATGAGAACATTGCCTCAATAACCCCGCTCCAAATATCGCCCTCAACGCGGTTTTCAAGAGAACCTTCGCATTTATTATTTTCAATCAGCTCCATTGCGTCATGCTGGTACATCCACTCAACAAGGGCATAAATATCCTGAAAATGATAATAAAATGTCTGCCTGTTTACTCCGCAGGCGTCAACTATCTCATGGATCTTAATCTTATCGAGAGGTTTTTTACGCATCAGATTTCTTAACGATTCCGCAAGCATCAGTTTTGTTTTTTCACCCGAACGCTGACCTGCCATTTTATCACTTCCAAATAAATATATATTTGTTAAAATATTATCATATTTGTCTGCATTTATCAATACATTAAAATATACATTTATCTTTACAATATAATATTTTTGTATAGAATAATGCTCTTTCAGCATTATTTTATTCATTAAAGTTCACTGATAGTTATAAGAAACATCTGATTTCGGCAGAAAAATCACTTTCAATTTTTATCAGTCTTTTTGTCAGTTCCTTTGACTTTTCATCTGCCGCCTTATACTGATTGAGGTATCTGCTCAACGACTTTACGCCCATGTTACAGCCGTCCGTCATCAGGTCGGCAATGGTTTCATCAGAATTGTAAGCCGCCATTCGGAAATTTGTTTTAATATGTGACATTCCCTTGATAAAGGGATCGGGATCCTTTCCCTCGTCATGATATTCACCGAGAAGCTTTTGAATATCTGCGTTAAGCTGTTGGTGATCGTCCTTGAGATCAATGAGCTTTTCACGAAATTTCTCGTTTTTTACCTTATCAATCACATCATCAATCGCCGCAACTCCCATTTTTACCCCTGAATCACATTCCCTCAACAGTCTGACAGTATCTTTTTCAATCATTTAAAAATCACCTCTTTCCTATTATTTCCGTTTGAAACAATAGTATTCGTGGAAAACACAATTTCCTCCCCTTTCAAAAAAAATCCGTATTTTTTATAATTATTCCTCGCAAAGCCTTGACATTTTAAAAAAATGTGGTAAAATAACTCAGGTATCCGGGTGTAGCGCAGGTGGTAGCGCGCTTGAATGGGGTTCAAGAGGCCGTGAGTTCGAGTCTCGCCACTCGGACCAGATACTAAATCCGTTCTCGAAAGAGGGCGGATTTTTTTTACCAATATTTGCTTTATTATTTCATCAATTATTTCTCTGTTTTTTCACAAATACGATGTTAATGATTCCATTTTTACGTTTTCGAAATTTAATATTGATTTATTATGAATAAAATTCTGAAAAACTGCATTAAATCTCTCAGAAATATTGAATTTCCTGTCATAATGTGTTATATTTTATTTAATTATATGATCTATCTTTTCTATGTTTGAATATTTATCCAAAATATAATTTACGGAAGGAAGAAAGATAAATGTTCCGTGCAAAAAGCAATCGTCCAAACAGAAGAAAAACGACACGTTTTCTTGCCGTTTTTCTTACTGTTGTTATGCTCGTTTGTTGCGCTTCTCCCTTGTTCCATAATCTGATGCTCCGTGTTTCGGCCGAGGTATCCGGCGGTACTTCGGGAAATCCGGACAGCTCCTTGGAAACAATGGCTACGGATGGGGACGCAAGCACATTGAGCGATGAAACTTCCGCCACAGTTAAAAAGCTGCAGAACGGAAGCTTTGAAGATGGACAGACCTGGACGGGTTCTTATAAACAGGTCAATCAAAGCACCGTTCCCTATTGGAATACAACGGCAACCGACAGCAAAATCGAGCTGTATATGAATAACACCGGTACATATTTAAACAATGATAATGGTACTGCAGTACAGTTAACTCCTACTGTAGGCAGCTACGGAGCAGAGCTCAATGCCGACGAGGAAAGTACCCTTTATCAGAATGTTTCGACAATGCCGTCCACCATTTACGAATGGGGACTCGATCACGGCGCCCGTAACGGAACCGACACCATGGCTCTGGTTATCGGTCCCAAACAGGACATCGCTCCCTCAAAGCCCGCAAAGAACGGCAGAGATCAGTTTATGCAGATGGCCGACTGGCTCATCGAGCAAGGTCTGACCTCGTTCAAAAGCTCGGCAGGTCTCGGGGAAAAGCTTGTCGTTTACAGCAAAAAATTCGCCGCAAGCGGCACCTTTGAAGACAATGCAGGTAACAATGCCTTCAGCCTGACGCCCAGTAACATCTATACCGAGAGGTGGGATATCTGGATCATGTCGTCATGTAAGGCCACAACCGAAACTGTTAACCCGTGGAACTCCTACGGCTCCAATGCGGAAGGCTCTGCCGGAAGCTCCGGCGGTTCAACAGGAGTAGATATCGATTTAAGCAAATATTATCTTTATACCGTTCCGGCAGGACAGACCGAAACAATATTCGGCTTTGTTTCCGTAGGATTTAAAAATCCAACTGCACCTCCGGGCAAGGAAAAGACCTACGGTAACTTCCTTGATAACATCAACTTCCAGCTTTATCATCCGCTTAGCGGAAGCAGTACCGCTCACGGAAGCGGCGTTGTCGGCGGAAGTGACGGATCCTCGGGCGGCACGGGCGGCTCCGAAGGTCACAAGGTCACCGTAGACAACAATCTTGTAACCCACGTAATCGACGGCGAGCCGCTAAAAATTCAGGCTGTCGTAAAGAACTCCGATGCAATAGCAGGCTGTGAATTTGTCGGAGTTTACTATACCAAACAGGACGAAAACGGCGATCCGTATTCTGTGTTTGTGCAGTTGGCAGGACACGAAATTGAGGACACAGGAGATCTTACAGAGGAACAGAAAAAGGATAAATGGCTAAAAACCATTAACGAAAACGGCGATGTCGTCTACACATACTATCTTGACGATATTACGACGGCGACCGATTTGCATTTTGTATTTATTAAAAGCCCTACGGTAACCTACGATCCGAACGGCGGTAAACCGTATATTGCAGAAAAAATTTACAATACCGACGAGCTTGAGAATGTTTACAGCTTCAAGCCCGTTCTCGATCCCGACAACGCACAGGCTGAAACCGGCACAATATTTATTGCACCCTATGTTTCCCACGCGGCGGAGGGACAGAATGACGGCTGGAAATTTATGGGCTGGCTTCTGACCGGTGATACCGTTGAAATATCCGAGGGTGAAACGGTCAATACCGTTAATGCGGATCGGCTCGGAAGATTGATGCTTGACGGCGAGCATACTATCGCCTGCGATTATACGATCGACAATGCTTCGGTTAAAATTGCGGCGCAGTATTTCAAGATTTACGGCGGTAACGTTACTCTCAACGAGCAAAAAAGCTACAACGATGAAACTCATAACGTCACAGGCGTAACCTGGAACGATAACGGCGAAGAAATATTATATGCCAATATGCACAAAGGTATTACTCTTGTCGCTCAATGGCGTTGGCTTCAGGCGTTTATTCCGCAGGTCGGTATCGGAGAAAATCAGTACATGGATTCCGAGAGCGGCGGCACGGTTGAAATAACAAGCGTTACAGACAAAACGGATGAAAACTACAACGGCGCATACAACGAAAAAGGCGCAAAATCCTACCACGCCGCTACCGATGAAATCATAACGGCTACGGCAACCGCAAAAGAGGGCTTCACCTTTGAAGGCTGGTACGACAAAGACGGCAATCTTGTCACAACACACCGCACCTTTACCTATACGGAAACAAAGGAAAGCGTAAATACATATTACGCAAGGTTTTCGGGAAACATCACTCAGACCTACATCCGTCAGCTCGTTGACGGCGATACCATCGTGGAAATTACAGACGACAATATCGCCACTCTCAGCAGATATACCTATACCGATGTTGTAGGAAAGGTCGTCAGCTCCACAGCAATTCCGGGAACAGGATACTGGTTTGTCGGCTGGTACGATTCCGAGGGCAACAAGGTTCCCGACGATATGATTTTGTCCGACGGCAATACATTGAGCTATACAACCACAACAAATGCGACTTATTACGCACGCTTTGAAAGAATGTATTCTCTCAATGTTGCAAAAATTGACGGCGATCAGTCAACGGCGGACACTAAGGTTCCGCTTGTAGGCGCAGAATTTACTGTCTATCTTCCCGACAACAGAGGAACAAAAACCATTGTATATGATGGCAAAAGAATAAAATGCACGGCTGTTTCCTCAAAAGTAACCGCCTTGACCTCGGACGGCTCCAAGGCAGTAGCGGCATTTGGCGAAAAGCTTATGTCGGGAACGGATTACTACCTTGTCGAGACAAAAGCGCCCTCGGGCTATCGGCTTCTTGACAAGCCGTTGAAGATCAACATTGATCCTTCGGGCACAACCGCCACGATTGACGGAATATCCAAGGATATCTCCGATAAGGTGATAAATATTGAGCTTGCAAACTACCTGACCGTGCATATGCCGTCTTCGGGAGCAAGCACAACGGGCAGTTGGTATCTTGCGGTAGGTCTTGCCGTACTGCTTGCGGCGGCATTATTCCTGCTTGCGGTCAGCTTCAACCGATCCAAACGCAAGAATCCGTAATGACTTCGGAAAATGTATTACTGAATTGATAACAAAAACCTCTCTGTCGCAATCGGCAGAGAGGTTTATTTTTCGTTATCACACCCACTCTTTAAGCACGGAGGGGTTTTGGAATATTTCGTCAAGCTTTTTCATAAAGGGTACGACGTCGCCCATATCAAGCGCACGGTGATCGAAGCAGATAGTCAACGGAAGTCTTATTCCGGCTCGGATCGTTCCGTCTTCATCGCATACGGGAGTGTGACGTATCGCTCCTATTCCGATTGCAACGACCTGCGGCGGAATGATTTCAAGAATCGTGCATGCGCCCTCCCAGCCGAGGTAGAGCGAGCCTAAATTCGATACGGTAATTGTACCCTGCTCAATATCGTGCTTTGTGAGCCTTGTTTCAACAGGCTTGCTGTAATACGCTTTCTTTTCCGCTCCCTTGAGCGTTTTAACCTTGTGCTTTCCTGTTTTTGCACCGATAAGTCTGCAAACAGTCTGGGAGAGCTTTCCTTTTTTCAGTCCCTGAATGGTGTTGTCCATTGAAACCTCGAACATAACCTCGTTCATATCCGAGTTGTTCGCTCTTTCCATTGTGTTATGAATAATGTCACGCATCTGCGACATCGTCTTGTCCTCAAAGGAATGGAGATTTACCGTCATCATCTCGCCCGTTTTCAGAACGACGGGCATAGAAATGTCAATGTGGTCAAAGGTGTCCACCCTGCCCCTTACAAGCCGTCTGCTGAATTGAATATGGCTGTTCATCCTCGGGCAAACCTTTAAGCCCTCAACAATCACCCTCAATAAAGCTGTGTTGACCGTTATTTTCTCTGACTTGTCCTTGCCTTCATTTATTTCAGAGAGCACTTTCATAAAATCAGTTACCTCAGGCTCGGAGGTTACGCAGGTATGCGGAATGGTCTCCCAGCTTTCGGAGGTCATATTTGAAACTATCTTTCTGGCAATACCAAAATGCTGCTGATCAATAAGACTCATTGCTTTTTTCGTCCTTTCCGTTAACAACGGTCAATTTACGACAAACATTTTATCATATTGTAATAATCAAATCAATATATTTTTTTAATTGCCGATATGTTTGTCTGTATTGCTCCGTTTTTGATTGACTTTTATCCGATAAAATAGTATAATTATTAAGAAATATTGCAAAGGATATGGTAAAAATGATTATTCCCAAATGTCTCTTATCGGTTATGAGAATCGTAACCGCCATTGTTACTGCTGTCATTCTTCTGATAGTCAGTGTTGACGAAAAGGATCTCCCCTCTCCCGACGGAGCCGAGATCTGCGGACGTTACAGATATGCTCTTCTCAACTATGACGTTTCCTCACAGGGCGTTACGAACGACGGAACATATTTTTATTTCAGCGGCAATAAGCATCTCGGAAAAGCCGATATCAAAACCGGAAAGATGATACGAATGAACATAAATGCCATTCCCGAAGCTCTTCAGGAAAGGGGCTGCAACCACATCGGCGGTCTCAGCTACCACAACGGTTATGTCTATGCCGCAATCGAGGACGGTCCCGATTATCTCAACTCGTTTATTGCTCTTTACGATGCAGAAACGCTTGAATTTACCGGTACATATTATGAGCTTCCCCACGAGCTTCATCTTGAGGGTGTTCCGTGGTGTGCGGTTGACGAGGCAAACAATTATCTCTACACCGCAGAATGGAGCAACGCAACCGTGCTCAACGTGTTCGATCTTGACGATCTGACGCTTGTTAAAACACTTCCGCTTTCCGAGCCCGTTGACAGAATACAGGGTGCGGAGCTTTATGACGGCAAGCTCTACCTTTCCTGCGACGAGGAAAACGACCGGAAGCGTATTCTCAGCCTTGACGTTACAACGGGAGAGGTTGAAACCGCTTTCACAAGAAATGTCGGCTCTCAGTTTGAGGCCGAGGATATCACAATCACCGTTGACGAGGACGGACCTGTTTTCCATGTTCTTGACCGCGGCGAAAGACGTATGACAACAAATCTCACAGCTTACAGAATGACAAAATAAAATTATCATTATAAAATTGAGGAGGTCTTTATTTTGACAGCTATTAAAACAATTCTTTCACTTGCACTTTCCGCACTTATCTGTATTTCCGGTCTGTTCGGAATGACAGGCAAAAAGGCAACAGGTCACGAGGATTACAAAACCTACAAAAACGTTATCCTTATGATCGGCGACGGAATGGGCTTCAACACGATCGCAGCTACAAGGAAAATGAAAACCGCCGAGCTTGCGATGGACAATATGCCTGTTCTCTGCGAGTCGCAGACAAGGAGCTTCACCAATAAGGTTACGGACAGCGCCGCAGGCGGAACAGCTCTTGCGTGCGGCGTCAGAACCTACAACGGCGCAGTCGGCGTGTATCTTTTCAATCCGCTTGCTAATTACCTGCACGTTCCGGCAAACCTCACGGAGGTTGCAATCGAAAACGGCAAGCTTGCAGGCGTTGTTACAACCGACAAAACAAGCGGAGCCACTCCTGCGTCATTCTCGGCGCATGCTGTTGCAAGAGGAAACGAAAAGAATATTTCAAACGATCAGATGAAATCTGAGCTTACGCTTTTGTGGGGCTGTGCTTCCGATAGCGTAACGGCGGAAAAATGCGCCAAAAACGGCTTTGATTATATCACTACGGCTACGGAAATGAATTCGCTTGAGGAAGGCTCACGTTCATTTGCCCAGTTTGACTGGGACGACATTGCAGGAATCAAGAACGATAACGACACTCCCCGAATTGCCGAAATGACGGAAAAGGCTATTGACCTGCTTGACGATGACGAGGACGGTTTCTTCCTGATGGTTGAGGGCGCACATATCGACAAGAACTCACACAGAAACAACTTTGACGGTGCAACATCACATCTTGCCGAGTTCAGCGACGCCATTCAGGTAGCTCTTGATTATGCCGCACAGGACGGCGACACGCTTGTTCTTGTAACAGCCGACCATGAAACAGGCGGCATTACATACAATGCCGAGACTGATGAGTATTACTACACAACAGGCAGTCATACAGGCGTTAATGTTCCTGTTTACGTTTCCGCAACTGACGCAGGCTTCGTAACAGGCGAAGCGTACAAAAACTGTGAAATTTCAGTTCAGCTTGCAAGAGTTATGGGATGTGACGAGAAGCAGTTCCCAAGAATTAAAAACTGATTTTTAAGGTCGATCTGACCGTTTTATTCAGAAAAAGCTATGATTTACAAAGCACGGAAAAATCCCGTTTGTAAATCATGGCTTTTCGTTTTAATATTAAAAATCGGAAATAATTGGCAAGCAAAAAAACTATAATTATTACAGTCAATGCTTGACATAACATAGCGAAAACAGTATAATATAAACGAACGTTTGCTTTTTTTGCGGCAAGGGGGAATTTTATTGCGAACTGTAAACGAAGAAGCCCGCAGGGCAAAACAAATTGAGATCATGGAAAAGTGCTACGACTGCTATGCGGAGAAAGGCCTTAACGCTGTCGGTATAAAAGCCGTTGCTGCCGCCTGTGGCTGTAATGTTGCGAGCCTGTATCAGTATTTTGACAATTTAGACGACCTTATCGTTAAGTCAACAGAATACTGTATGAGTAAGGTTGAAGACGATTTTATGGCGAAAGCCCCTTCGGATATCGAGGAGCTGTGGCGGTTCATTGACGAGATACCGTATTGGACGGCACGAAAGCACGGAAAAAAATACCGCCTGATGTATCAGGTCTATACCCACCCGAAATACATAGAATACGGCAAGAAATTTTTTGCAGGCGTGGATCGGCGTTATTCGGAATACGCAAGGAGCCTGGAGGGCAAGCTGGGTATTCCCTACGAAAAGCTGACGCCGCTGATATTTATTTTAATCAGAGCCTGCGTACATTACGCACTGTTTGAAGATGAGTACTATCTCAAATCCCAGATAGAAGTGCTCAAGGAAAGCCTTGAGCTCTTTATTATAAAATATAACCCAAAAAAATCTTAGGAGGAAACTGCAATGAAAAAACGAATTCTGAGCGTAATACTGGCAATATGTATGATTATTACATTGGTGCCGATGATAGGTGCGGAGAACAAAGAAGATAACATCGATTACAGCGGTTATTATGTTTGCGGCTCCGGACTTATCAACAACGGCGCAGGCAACGGCAAAACATCATTAAACCAAATGGTCGAGATCTCACCTGATGTTTATGAATTTACGGCATTTAATGTTCCGAAATGTGAAAATCAGAAGTTTGTTTTTGTAAACTGCGATTCACAATACATAACAGGCGAAATCTCAGACGATTTTGACTTCGCAAATATGAAATCTGTCCCCGAAGGCGGAGTGCCGGAAGATGATTATATTGTTATATCTTCCCCGTACAATTGGGCAGATATAACATACTCATTACGGTTTTTTTTAGATGAAACTATCGATTGCATACGTCCTCAAATTAAGGTTGAAATTAAAGAGAGTCATGAGCACATATTCAGCGATTGGAAGATAAATAAAACTAACCATTGGAAAGAATGTACTGTCAGCGGTTGCAATCAGATCTTCAACCTGGCAGCCCACAGCTATGTGCCTAAGCGTGAAAACGGACGTTGGATCGCCGAGTGTCCTGTCTGCGGTACAGACTTTTCCGGCAATGATTATACTGCCGATTCAGCCAAAACAACGGCTTGTCAATCCTTTGAAAAAATATACTCTTACACAGGAAACGATCTTGGCGTAACATATTCACCCGAGACAACAACCTTTAGGGTCTGGGCACCTACTGCAACGAATGTGGAGGTAAATATTTATTCAAACGGTTCTGCCGCGGAGTCAAAACAAAATGGGGTAGATGATTTTATTGGAGGATATGAAATGACCTATGACGAGACAACAGGCGTCTGGTCACTATATTTGGAGGGTGACTTCAAAGACACTTATTATACCTACACAGTCACAGCCAAAAGCGTAACAAGTTCAGCAGTAACAACGAAGAAAACAACGGACCCCTATGCGGTTGCAGCAGGTATAAACGGTGACCGCTCAATGGTATGCGACCTTGATTCCACCGACCCCGAGGGTTGGGAAAACGACAGCCATGTGTTCGTCGGTAAAGCCACTGATTCCTTGGTGTGGGATTTAAATATTAAAGACTTTTCCTATGACGAGTCCTCCGGCGTGTCCAAAGATAACAGGGGCAAGTATCTCGGCTTCACCGAAAGCGGCACAACACTCAACGGCGAGGGTAAGGTTTCCACAGGCATTGATTACCTTAAAGAGCTTGGTGTAACAACGGTTAAGCTTAATCCGTTCTACGACTTTGCTTCTATTGACGAAAGCCGCAACTCAGACGATTATTACTCTACAGGAAGCGACCCCAAATACTTCAATGTTCCCGAAGGCTCGTATGCTACGGACCCCTATAAAGGCAACATCAGAATCACGGAATGTAAGCAAATGATTCAGGCGCTTCACAATGCAGGCATCTCCGTTGTAATGGATGTTGACTACACCCATGTTTTCTCAAATAATTCCGCTTTCCAGGCAATTGTGCCCGACTATTACTATAGATATACCGCAGACGGTGGTTTTTCCAACGGCTCAGGCTACGGTAACGACTTAGCAACAGAGCGCGTAATGTACCGTAATTTTATTATTAATTCATTGCTTTACTGGGTAGACGAGTATCACATTGACGGCTTTAGCTTTAACTCAACAGGTCTAATGGATGTTGAGACCGTAAATATGATAAGAGACAATCTCGACGATGTGGATTCCCGAATCATAACATGGGGCAACGAGCAGTACATAGGCAATTCTTATCACCCGTCAACAACCTGCACCGGACAGAAATATTTGCCTGTAACCGCGGAAAATGCCGATGAGCTGAGCAGCAATTTTGCTTTTTACAATAACGCTCTCAGCACCGGTATCAGGGGCTATGAATCGAGTAGAAAAGACCTGGGATTTGTACAGGGCAAAGCGTCTGCGGCTCCCCTGGTTAAGAACGGACTGACAGCCCACCCCCTGAGCGGCGAATTCTCAGCAGCCGTTACACCGTCGCAGACTATTTCATACGCTTCATCTCAAAACGGCTTAACCCTCTACGACAAAATTATCAGTTCTGCAACAGATGCCGACTACGGCAGAAGAATTCCGGAGGCAGTAAAGATTAACAAGCTTGCAGGCTCCATAGTTTATATGTCCCAGGGTATTCCGCTTATGTTTGCCGGTGAGGAGATGTGCCGCAGCAGAGACGGCCGAATCAGAGACTATAATAATGCCGATACATCTAAAATAAGATGGGAGAATACTCTGATATACGGCGACGTGGTTTCTTACTACAAGGGACTTATGAAAATAAGGAAGAACTTCTCTCCCCTGACCTGCGCCGACAATACGTACAAAAACGCCTTCATCTTCAATGACAGCATAGCTAACTCAACAAATCAGATTGCTTACACGATTTCCAATAATACTCCCGGCGAGTGGAGCAAGATGGCGGTTATCTTTAACAGTGCCGATACTGCCGCAGAGGTTACATTAAAGGATAAATCAACCACCGAGTGGGTAGTTATTGCAAACGGCAGCACTGCCGGCGTAAAAAAGCTTGCCGAGGTTAGCGGCTCAACCTTTAACGTACCTGCATATTCGGCATTGATAGCCGTAGAAAAGAGCAGCTACGAATCCGCCGCAATAGA
Source organism: Clostridiaceae bacterium (assembly GCA_016292785.1). Classification (GTDB taxonomy): domain Bacteria; phylum Bacillota; class Clostridia; order Oscillospirales; family Acutalibacteraceae; genus CAG-488. The sequence continues at coordinate 13,138 of JAEDFL010000015.1, forward strand.
AGATAATATAGGCACGGTAACCGTAAACTATCTTTACGAAGACGGTGAAACAAAGCTTGCGGAATCCATTGTTTTGCAGGGTGAAATAGGCACCGCATACCAGACTGCATCCAACCCGGAGGTCACCGACAAATATTATTCCTATAAAGGAGTTTTCGGTAACGCAACCGGCACATTCACACAAGAGGATATTGTTGTAAACTATATTTATAAGTGCCCGTCAATCTTTGCTATAGGCAACGGAAAAGGAAACTGGCTTAACGGAGTATCGGATTATACTATCGACTACAAAAACTTCATGACGGCGGTTTCACCCCAGGTATATGAAATTACATATAATGACATTGAAGCTACTAAAACTGGGCCTTATTATAAGGTCGGATTCGTAGACGCCTCCGACAGCGATTACTGGGGTGGCACTTATCGCGGCTCGGGTATCGAAACAAAAGCAGAATATAATAAATACAATTATATAGACTTCCCGGTTCCCAACGACCATTCCGTTGTAACGCTCAGACTTGATCTTACTGAATATGACAATGTAACAAAGACGGGCGCTACCTTTACGATAACGGTTTCCGAGCAGCATATCCACGACTTTACAGGCGATTGGGATTATGACGATACCTACCACTGGCATAATTGTCAGGACGGCGACTGCAACGAGATTCAGGATAAGGCTATGCACTCCGGCGGAACGGCAACCTGCACACAAAAGGCTTTCTGCGAATATTGCGGTGCGGAATACGGCGGACTTGACAGCAGTAATCACAGCTTGGAATTCATCTCCGCAAAGGATGCGACCGCTACGGAGTCGGGCAATAAAGCTTATTACGTATGCGACGACTGCAGCCGTTGGTTTGAGGACGCAAACGGCGAAACGGAAATCACCGATAAAGACAGCATTGTTATTCCTCCTCTCGGTGAGCCGGACGATCCGACAGATCCGTCAGACCCGACCGATCCTACAGATCCTTCCGATAATGACGTCAACAACATTTTTAAATGGATTAAGGTTGCGTTTGTATCCTTCGTAAGACTGCTCCAGGCATTCCTAGCAAGCTGTATAGTATTGCTTGATTCGCTTGTATCATAACAACTCACGCAACGGTAAGTTTGTCTGCATTTAAAAATTCAGACAAACTTACCTTTATAGATGTTCCGAAAGAAACAAAGGCAAGCTATATATTATACAATCTTAGGAGGAAGCTACAATGAAAAAACGGATTTTGAGCGTAATTATTGCGATATGTCTTTTGCTGACGTTTGCGCTGACAACCGCATTTGCGGTCGGAAACACCAATTCGGATGATACAAAGCTATCTTTAGACGCGGAAGAACCGGGATTTTTGACCGGCGATGTTGACTTAGACGGAGTGGTTGCTTCAAAGGACGCCGTCATGATTCAAAAATATCTTGCGGGAATAATTGATTTTGATGATATGCAAAAATCAGTTGCTGACACTAACGGCGACGGAAAAATAAATATCTTCGACGCCACCCGGATTCAAAAGTATGTTGCAGGTGTGATTGATGAGTTTTAATAATGCTATGCTTGCACTTCTCTTTGAAAGCGTCGGTACGATTACCGTTACAGCAACCGAAAAAGTATTCTGTTAATTTAAAATTAAACCAAATAAGGAGGAGCTATTGAATGTTTAAAAAAGTAATGAGCGTTTTTCTCACATTGATGCTTGTAATTTCTTCGGTGTTGGTTTCGGGCATAGGAGTTTATGCCGCAGATCCCTCTGAGAGACTTACAGTAAACGCAACTTCAAACTACTTCCCCCAAAACTCGGTAACTGTTGCCGAGGGTGAAGAATATGTAACAGTAACCTACTTCATTAACAGCAGTAAGAATGTGCTTGATTTGCAGTGGACATTATCATATGACCCTGCCTGTCTTGAATTTCAAAATTCAGTTAATATGAATGCGGCGGGTGACGATCTTAACCTTATGCCTTTGGTAGACGATCTCGTCTGGAACAATTCGAATAAAGGCCGTATTGCAGGAAATGCGAGTAAATTAAAACTATACAGCTTTGCCGACAAGGGCTTTGTTCCGTTTGTCACAGCCACATTTAATGTTGTCGGCTCAGGTGAAACAACCGTTAACCTTAATGTTGAATGTCTTACACTTTCTTTGGTCGGTAGTGATTTTATGACCGATCCGAGTCAGGAAGAAGTGATAGTTAATAACGGGGTAATAAACACAACCGCTACTGTTCCAAAGCGCATAACTGCGGTTTATAACGGATTTTATAATCCCAACTCTTATCTTAATGTCAAGGATTTAAAGGTAACAGGCACAGGTCTTACATACGGTGTGGATTACACATATGACGATGATGTGCTGACCGTCCTTTCTTCTAAAGAAATAACAATAGAGAATACCGATAAGGACACCCCGACCGACAATACAATTACCGTCCAAAAGGATGTGTCGGCTAACATCATTCTTGCAGGCGTAAATATTGATGTTGCGGACACTGGTGTAGTCGGAAAGTCCAGCGGTTCTGCGGCGTTTTGTATTCCGACAAACAGTCAGGGAAATGTTACCGTAACGCTTAAAGACGGCACCGAAAATACGCTGAAAAGCGGTGTTTCCCGTGCAGGACTTGAAAAAAGCGGTACAGGCGACACCATAGGCACGCTGACCGTCAAGGGCAACGGAAAGCTTAACACCTACGGCGGCAACGACGGCGCAGGAATCGGCGCGGCTTATGACAGCTCAAAGAGCTGTGCAAACATCATAATAGAGAGCGGTACAATATTTGCAAACGGCAGTGCCGCAGGAATAGGCGGAGCAAAGAACGGCTCGGGTAATAAAATCACAATCAAAGCCGGTAATATTACAGCCAAAAGCAGCTGGGGCGGTGCAGGAATCGGCGGCGGCTACAAGGGTGCCGGCAAGGATATCACCATATCCGGCGGCGAGGTTATCGCAAACGGCGGTAAGAACGGCGCAGGCATCGGCGGCGGCAGCAACGGAACCGGCAGTAACATCACCATATCAGGCGGCAAAGTCACCGCAACCGGCGGAGAAGGCGGCGCAGGAATAGGCGGCGGCAGCGGCGGAACCGGCAGCAATATCACTATATCCGACGGCGAGGTTATCGCAACCAGCATATACACCGGCGCAGGCATCGGCGGCGGCTACCAAAAAGCCGGCAGCAATATCACTATATCAGGCGGCGAAGTCACCGCAGTCTCCAACAGTTACGGCGCAGGTATAGGCGGAGGTAACAACGGAACCGGCAGCAATATCACTATATCAGGCGGCAAAGTCACCGCATCCTCCGACAGCTACGGCGCAGGAATCGGCGGCGGCTACGAAGGAGACGGCAGTTATATCACCATATCAGGCGGCGAGGTTAAAGCAAACGGCGGATACGCCGGCGCAGGAATCGGCGGCTGCTATAATGGTTCCGGCAGTTATATCACAATATCGGGCGGCAAAGTCACCGCAATCGGTGCTTCTTTCGGCGCAGGTATCGGCGGAGGTTGCTATGGAGCCGGCAGTAACATAACTATATCGGACAGCGAAATCTCCGTAACAGGCGGTGAGAGAGTTGCAGGCATCGGCGGCGGACTTTTCAGCGACGGCAGTGATATAAAAATAGAAAACAGCATTGTAAGCATTATCGCAGGATACAGAGGAACAGGTATCGGCGGCGGCAGCAATTATGACCTAAATAACCCCAACAACGAACCCGGAGAAGGTAAAAACATCATAATTGACGGCGGCTCCGTAAAAATTACTTTTAAAAATCCGGACGCCCAAAACGGACCTGCCATCGGAGGCGGATTTAACCTTTACGGTTCTTCGGTAGCGGTAACCCCCAAAAACAACCAAGGTGAAGATGTTTACCTAAAGACTGTTTCCAACAAAAACGGAGATACGGTCTATATTGACGGTGTGGAATACAATCCGTCAAATCATTCGGCGGTTGACAGCGACGACACAAACCTGTACGCTTATATTACAGGCACACATCATACTATCAAGGTCGGCGACACAGAAAACTGCTATCACTATGACGGCGCATTTGTTGATTGCTCGACAGTGTATAGCTATGAATGGAACGAGACAAATCACTGGCTCTCCTGCTCAGATGAAAGCTGTGATGTCAAGCACAATATTGAATCACATTCATTCAGCAATAAACAGGACAATGAATACCGATGGGAAGAGTGCTTCTGCGGATACAAGAGGAATGTTGTCAGCCGAAATTACAGCGTCACTTACGATTTGAACGACGGTTCGGCTCCCGACACCCGCACAGATGTTAAATGGAACGACAAGGTGCTTGACAGCGTTACCGTTCCCACAAGAGACGGTTATGAATTTATCGGCTGGAAATACGGTGACGAGAACGTAACTGCCGACACAAAATTCTCAGACCTTGCGGTGAATGAAACAAGCCTCACTCTTGTTGCGCAGTGGAAGGATGTTACAATCCCTGTTATCACAGGTCTTGAAAACGGCAAGACTTATTGCTCTGCACAGACATTTACCGTTATCGAAGAAAATATTGCAAGTGTAACCGTGAACGGCAATCCCGTTGACCTCGACGAGAATAACCTTTACACCCTCTCCCCTGCCGACGGCAAGCAAGTAATCGTTGTCACCGACAAAGACGGAAATGTTTCCGAAGAAATGATTGTAACAATAAACGACGGTCACAGAGGCGGAAAGGCTACCTGCATAAGCAAGGCAAAATGCGATTACTGCGGTACGGAATACGGCGAGCTTGACAGCCACAATCACAGTCTCACGCTCGTTCCCGCAAAGGAAGCGACCTCTACCGAAACAGGCAACACAGCTTATTACGTCTGCGACGACTGCCAACATTGGTTTGAGGACGCAAACGGCGAAACGGAGATCACCGACAAGGAAAGCGTAATTATCCCCATCGTTGAAGAGCCGGAACAGTCCGAAGATCTGTTCAGCTGCTTTATTGAATGGATCAGGGCCTTAGTCAAGCTCTGCGTCAGGATGTTCAAGGATCTTGCTGCGATTATAATAATGTTTATCTCAGCTCTTATTTCATAACGAAGCCTAAAACACTTTGTTATGGAACGCAACCAATAACTGCCGAGGTGACAAAAATCTTCGATTTTCGTCGGAGTAATTGTAAATCCCTCAGTCACTTCGTTACAGAATAAGTCAAAATTTAAGATCATTTTTTAGGAGGAAACAGTAATGAAAAAACGAATTCTCAGCATAGTGCTTGCCCTTTGTATGATGCTCACATTAGTGCCGACTGTGGCATTTGCATCCGATGCGACATATGTTGTGGCGGGAGTCCCTGAACTCTGCGAAAAAAACTGGGACGGCTCTCCCGAAGGAAACGAAGAAAACATTATGGCATCAAACGGAGACGGTACATACATAAAGGTATATACCAATGTAGCGGTTAAGAATGACTACACATTCAAGGTTGTCGAAAATCTCAGCGACGGTACCCAAAACTGGTACGGCGCAGATGGAGGCAATAACGTTTTCTTCGATGTTGTTTCCGTTTGTGATGTAACGATCACCTTTGATTCCGCAACAAAAGAAATCAACGTTACGGGTTCAGGCGTTGAGTTCACCACAGACCTCGTTGTTGATTCGGTAACCGTCGTTGGAAACGGCAATTATGAAAAATGGCTTAACGGCGAACCCTGGAATCCCGGTGCATATGCAAACCAAATGACGGAGGTTGAACCTAAGGTATATGAAATTACTTATACTAACCTTGAAAAAGATTTATATTGTGAATTTAAGTTCGCTATAAACAGCTCCTGGACGGATAGCTTCGGCGGCACCTTCAGTGCTTCCGGTGTTGAAACAAATGCGGTGTACAATGGCTCTACTATGTCCTTCACCACGACCTACGAGCTTACTGATGTGAATATCAGGCTTGACCTTTCCTCCTTTGACTATGCAACAAAGGAGGGCGCAACCTTTACTGTGACTCTCGTTGAGTCCCATGACCACGACTTTACAGGCGACTGGGATTATGACGGTACCTACCACTGGCATAATTGCAAGAATGAAACCTGCAGCGAGATTCGGGATCAGGCCAAGCACTCCGGCGGAACGGCTACCTGCACAAGCAAGGCAAAATGTGATTACTGCGATGCAGAATACGGCGAGCTTGACAGCAGCAATCACAGCCTTACGCTCGTTCCCGCAAAGGAAGCGACCTCTACCGAAACAGGAAACACAGCTTATTACGTCTGCGACGGCTGCCAACATTGGTTTGAGGACGCAAACGGCGAAACGGAGATAACCGACAAGGAAAGCGTAGTTATCCCCACCGTTGACGAGCCGTCCGAACCGGAACAGCCCGCAGAGGAGGACGACAGCTTCATTACGTTGCTCAAGAATTTCATTGACTCTAGCATCAAATTCTTCAAAGCTCTTGTTGCATTCCTGATAGACTTCATTTCATCTCTTATTTCATAACGGCATATCAGGCTGTCACACTCAGCGAAAAACAATAATATATCCGCAGGATCTGCATAGGGCTGACCTTTGCAGGTCCTGCTTTTTGTTAAACACAGGCTTTATCATAAAAAATTGAAGTAATTTACCGCATTTTATTGAAATAAGTTTTTATAAATGGTATAATAAATCGGTTTCAGTCAACTCGGCTGGCAATTTCATCAAAAGGAGCTGAAAAAATGGCAGAAAATGAGAAAAAAACCGTTCCCTCAGTTGAGGGTATGGAGGCTCATATTGACACATGGCGTGGACTTATCAAGAACAAGCAGAGAGGTATTTTTGCCTTTGACGAGCTTGTAGAAATCAAGCTCAAGGCACTTAAAAAGAGAATATATACCGACTTTGAAAACACCGCTCCGTGGAAGATGCGTGAGTGCATTTACAAGGATATCGGGGACTACGAATATCTTTATGACGGCTGGAAGGATCTCGATGTCGGCGGATACTGGGGCGGCAACGGTCTCAGCGCATTCTTCAAGAACAAGATCACTATTCCCGAAAGATTTGAGGGCAAAAAGGTTACTCTTTACGTTTACTTCGGCGGCGACTCGCTCGTTTCCGTAAACGGCGTTCCCTTCCAGGGACTTGATCCTTTCCGTAACGCAGTTGTACTTACCGACTGCGCCAAAGCAGGAGATACATACGATATCGACATTGAATCCTACTTTGTATGGCATTCAAACGAAAGCACTCTCAAAAAGCTTGAGTGTTCTTTCATCGCAACGACAGACGACGAGGTAAACGAGATTTACTGGGATATCAAGGCCGTATATAATGCCCTCTTTATGCCGGGTATGGGCAACGACTACGCAACCCTTATCAGAGAATCGCTTAAAGAGGCTTTTCAGTACGTTGACTTTGACGAGCCTGTTTTTGACGTATTCAAGGCAAAGCTGAGAATGTGCAAAAAGGTTCTCTATGACAGAGTTTATAACAATCCCAACTATAAATGTATGGGTAAGCTCGACCTTATCGGCAACTCACACCTTGATATGGTTTATATGTGGGCTTACAAGGAGTTCGTCCGCAAGGTCGGCAGAACTCACGCAACAATGCTCCGTCTTATGGAGCAGTATCCCGACTTCATCTTCTCCCAGAGCCAGGCAGGAATGTATGAGGAAATGAGAATTCATTATCCCAACATCTTTGAGCAGGTTCAAAAGAGAGTCAAGGAAGGCAGATGGGAATACATCGGCGGAATGTGGGTTGAGCCGGACTGTAATATCATTTCGGGCGAATCCTTTGTCCGTCAGTTCCTTCACGGCGTCCGCTATGCCGAGAAGTGGTTCGGCGTAACGCCCAAGACCTGCTGGCTTCCCGATGTTTTCGGCAACAGCTACTGTATGCCGCAGATTATGAAAAAAGCAGGAATGGAATACTTCGTCACTCACAAAATGGGTATCTGGAACGACACCAATCCGTGGCTTTACAACTCCTTCTGGTGGGAGGGTCCCGACGGCTCAAAGGTATTTGCGGCTGTTCCCCCGACTCATTTCATCGGCTCAATGGAGCCCGACTCACTCAAGACTAACTGGGTCAAGTATTCCGATAAGGACACCATCGGCGAATCAATGTACTGCTACGGCTGGGGTGACGGCGGCGGCGGAGTTGACAACGAGATGCTCGAATATGTCAAGAGATACAAAAACTTCCCCGGACTTCCCGAAACCAAGGCCTGCAAGATTGAGGAATCCCTTGAGAATATGAGGCAGAAAGCCATTGCCGCAGGCGACAAAATTGTCACATGGAAGGACGAGCTTTACCTCGAGGAGCACCGTGGTGTTCACACCACAAAGGCGGCTCTCAAAAAGGCTAACCGCTACTGCGAGAACCTTTACAGAGAAGCCGAAATGTACGCCGTTATCGCAGAGAGCTACGGCTACGAATACCCGACCGAGGAGCTTTCGCTTGCATGGAGAAAGATCCTTACAAATCAGTTCCACGATTCACTCCCCGGAACTCACATCACCGAGGTGTTCGGCAAGCTCATGAGCATCTATGATGAGGTTATCGAAACGGGTGAAAGAATCCGTAACGAGGCTCTTGCTCTCATCGCTGAGCATATCGGATACGATAAGAATATCGGAAAGCCGTTCGCTCTTTTCAACTCCCTTGCAAACAGCGCAACAACCAAGGTTGAGCTTGACTATCAGGAGGTTGACATATTCGACGAGAACGGCAGCAAGGTTCCCGTACAGGCTTACACCAAGCCGAACGGAGAAAAGAAGCTTGTTTTCGTTGCCAAGGATATTCCTGCTGTCGGCTACAAGGTATATTATAAGCTGCCTGCCGCAAAAGCTCCCGCTTATGAAGAAACCAACGGCAAGCAGATCGAAAACGACAGCTTCAGGCTCGTACTTGATGACAACGCAACTCTTATTTCTATCTTTGATAAGAAAAACAACCGTGAGGTTATTTCAAAGGGCGGCAAGGGCAACGACTTCAGACTCTTTGAGGATATGCCCGGCGGATATGACGCATGGGATATCGTTGCAACCTATGTTGACCGTGAATTTGAGCTTAAAGACGGCATAGTCAAGGATATCGTCAAGGGTGACGTTTACACTATGATCTCCATTGAGAAGGATGTTCTCAAGTCCAGGATTGAGCAGAACATTATTATCTACAACGACCTTGACAGAATTGACTTTGACACCCATATCAGCTGGCACGAGGATCAGAAGCTCCTCAAGGTATTCTTTGACGTTGATCTTCAGACGAAGAACTACACAAGAGATATCGCCTACGCCACAATGGAGTGCTGTTCTTACAGATACAATCCGTATGACAAGGCAAAGTTCGAGGTTAACGCTCACAACTGGATTGATATGTCCGACGAGGATTACGGCGTTTCACTCCTCAACGACTGCAAGTACGGTCACGAGGTCAATGAGCACAAGATGATTCTCACCCTGCTCAAGGCTCCGATCAAGCCCGATCCGACCTCCGACAGAGGCGAGCACTACTTCACCTACTCGCTCTATCCTCATGCGGAAACCTGGAAGAAAGCAAAGACTCTTGAAAGAGGTCTTGAAATCAACCATCCGCTCGTTCCCGTAGACATCAAGTCCGAGGGTGAAATGGGCGCAGACAACTCCTTCATCGCTCTCACAAGCGACAGCATGACTCTTGAGGCTGTCAAGAAGTGCGAGGAGGAGGACGCATACATCATTCGTATGGTTGAGAAGAAAGGCAGAAGCGTTGACGCAAGCGTTAAGTTCTTCGCTCCCCTTACCTATGCCGCAGAGTGTGACCTTATTGAGAGAAACGATGTTCCCGTTGATTTTGACGGCGACACCATCAGCTTCCACGCAACACCGTTTGAGATCAAAAACTATAAGGTAAAGATCAAATAAACCGATACCGAAATGGCTGTTGCATTTTAACAATGCAGCAGCCTGTGCTTTTATAAAATGAGTTTTAAAAAGGATTTAGCATCACAAATTCAGGGATATATTCTTTTTCCCGAAAACGTGATTGACGAGGCGATAAAGCAAAACTGCAAAAGCGTTGACCTTCTTACCGAAAAGCAGATGGCTGACATCTGCGCCGTCAGACGAAATAATCTTGCGGCGGCAAAAAGGTTTATGTATTCCCTTGAGGATCTCGACCTGATAATAACTGCCGTTGACCGCAACCCTCAATCGAGCTTTGCCAAGCTGAGGGACGCGGTAAGGCAAATTGAATTTATACTGAACGATAAGTAATGACGAGGAGTTTATAATGGAAAAGAAAGAAAGATTGATATATCCCGATATTCTCAGAATTGTTTCTGTTTTCGGAGTATTGGTTATCCATTCCATTTCGATTTTTTGGAATCACATTCCGGTGAAAACAGGAAGCTGGGCGGCATTTGCCTGTATTGACAGCATTTTCCGCTTTGTTGTGCCCGTTTTTGTTATGATTTCAGGAATGTTTATGCTCTCTCCCGAAAAGGACAGAGGGATTAAAAATCTGTATTCAAAAAACATTTTGCATATTCTCACTTCGTTTATTTTCTGGTCTTTTCTATACGCACTGTTCAACAATATACCGACAAATCCTGAAATTAGTTTTTCAATCAAAGATTTTGTTTTAAGTTTTATTAAAGGCGAATACCATCTTTGGTTTTTATTTATGATGGCCGGTTTGTATATAGTCACACCTATACTTCGTAAAATCGTTAACGATAAAAAGCTAACCGAATATTTTCTCGCAATATGGTTTGTTTTCTGTCTGTTTGCAAACTTTGCGAAGTTGATTCCCTATTTGGGGAATACAATATTTGAAGTTCTTGAAGAATTCAAAATGTCGGCTGCAATACAATACAGCGGATTTTATGTTCTCGGGTATTATTTGAACAAACATCCATTGGACAAAAAATTCAGAGTTCCTGTTTATATCCTCGGCTTTTTTAGCATTGCCGCTACTGCTCTTGCCACGGTATATTTCTCATTCAGCGCAATGAAGGCTCAAAGTCAATACTTGGATTATCTTTTACCCACTACCCTGTTTTCTTCGTGCTCAATATTTATTCTCGTTCAAAATTTCTGCAAAAGCCGTTCTTTTTCGGAAAAGAAGAATCGCATCATCGCCGCTTTATCAAAGTATTCCTTCGGAATATATCTTTGCCATATATTAGCAATTAAAACGATTGAACGACTGGATATAATTAAGCTTAATCTTCCGTATCTTGTGATTTTTCTCATTGTCCTCATCTCAACAGTCATTATCTCAACCATAGCTTCGGCAATACTGAATCACATACCCGTTCTGAAAAAATACATTGTCTGAAAAATTTTTAAAATAATGAATGGTTTTCTCCTTGACAATCGTATTATAGGTGAAGTCGGAAATAACCGACGCTAAATTCAAGGAGGTTATCTTATGAAAAAGGAAATGAAAAGGACATTGGGAATCGTTCTTTCAGCGGTTACGGTATTATCAATCGGAGCAACAAGCGTTTTCGCCGCAGGTTCAAGAAACGGCAGAAGCTACAACGACGCTGACGGTGACGGTGCCTGTGACAACAGGGTGACAGCTTCCTGCGTAAGCAACGAAAACTGCCCGACCGCAAGCTTCGTTGACGAAAACATCGACGGTGTTTGCGACAACAGAGGTACGGGAAAATGTCAGAACGTAGGTCAGGGCAACGGCAATTTCGTTGACGATGACAACGACGGTATCTGTGACAACAGAGGTACGGCAAAATATCAGAACGCAGGTCAGGGCAACGGCAACTTCGTTGACGAGGACAACGACGGCGTCTGCGACAACAGAGGTACGGCAAAATGTCAGAACGCAGGTCAGGACAACGGCAACTTCATTGACGAGGACAATGACGGCATCTGCGACAACAGAGGTACGGCAAAATGTCAGAACGCAGGTCAGGGCAACGGCAATTTCGTTGACGAGGACAATGACGGCGTCTGCGACAACAGAGGTATGGGCAAAGGCTGCGGAAAGGGCTATTGTTCAAAATAAGAAACATAATTTATGATTAAAGGCAGGTGAATACAAATGCGAAGCGAACAGGATATTAACCGAACAATCGAAAAATATGCCGACACGGTTCGCCGCATTTGTATCATTCACCTTAAAAACTATGACGACGCAGAGGATATATTTCAGAATGTGTTCTTGAAATATGCCCTCTGCGACATAGCCTTTGAAAGTGACGAGCATAAAAAATCCTGGATAATCAGAGTAACGCTCAACGCCTGCAAGGATTTGCTCAAGAGTTTTTTTCACCGAAAAACGACATCTCTGGACGAGCTGATTGAACAGCCTGCCGAGATGCCTCAGGACAACAGAGAGGTGCTGGAAGCCGTGCTTGCTCTGCCGCAGAAATACCGTGATGTTGTGTATCTTCACTATTACGAGGGATATACGGCGGCTGAGATCGGCAGTATTCTCGGCAAGAATGTCAACACGGTATATACCCTCCTTACCCGATCAAAGAACCTGCTCAGAGAAAAGTTAGAAGGTGACGGATATGAACGATAAAATGAAAAAAGCTTTTGATCAAATTCATGCGGAAGATGAACTGAAGCAGAGCACAATGGAATATATTCGCCGCAACGCTCAGGCGCAGGAAAAGCCGAAAATCAAGGCTTACCGTTATCTTGTCCCTGCCCTCGCCTGCCTTGTTTTCCTTATCGTCGGCAGCTTTGTTTATCTTACTCCGACTGCAAATATCAGCATTGATATCAATCCCTCAATCGAGCTGAGCGTCAACAGATTTGACCGTGTTGTTTCCGTCAAGAGCTACAATGACGACGGTAAGGAGCTGAAAGCTCAGCTTGACATAAAGAATATGAAAATAACAAAGGCTGTCGAGCAGGTTATGGCGAACGACACCATAGAGGCGTTGCTTTCCAAGGACGAAATCCTCACGATAGGAGTTATCGGAAACGACAAAGAAAAGTCCGAAAAAATTCTCTCCGAGGTAGAAGCCTGTACCGAAAAGCAGAAAAACACCTATTGCTACTCTGCAAGCACACAGGAGGTCGAAGGAGCGCACGAGATGGGACTTTCCTGCGGGAAATACAAGGCTTATCTTGAACTTCACTCGCTTGACGGTAGCATTACCGCCGAAGATGTCAGGAATATGACGATGAGAGAGATAAGGGATCTTATCAGCCGTCTTTCCTCCGACAGCGGAACAGATCCGCAGTTTTCCGGAAACGGCGGACAGCAAAGCTCCGACTGTACCGAATCCGAGCACAATGGCAGTCACAGTGGGAAAGGTCAGCACGGAAAAAACCACAAAAAGTCTGAAAAATAAAACGGGGTATCAATATGGATTACAATTTTGAATATTTCAAAAAAAGCGCCGATTATGTTCGCTCTTTAATAAATGACGAGCCTGAAATTGCTATCGTTCTCGGCTCGGGACTCGGCGATTTTGCATCAAGGATAGAGGATCCGATCGAGATAAAATATGAGGATATACCGAATTTTCTCGTGTCGACCGTTGAATCACACGCCGGCAAGCTGATCTTCGGCAAAGCAGGCGGCAAAAAGATCATCTGTATGTCAGGACGTTTCCATTTTTACGAGGGCTACGACTACGAACAGCTTGTTATCCCCATCAGGCTTTTCAAGCTTCTCGGAGTTAAAGCGACTATACTCACCAATGCCGCAGGAGCGGTAAACACGGATTACAAGGTCGGCGATATTATGATTGTCAGCGACCATATCAAGCTCAACGGTGCAAGTCCGCTCAGGGGTAAGAACGTTGATTTCTTCGGTCCAAGATTTTTTGATGTGACCGATATGTATACAAAAAAACTGCGTGAGCTTGCTCTGAACTGTGCCGAGGACAGCGGACTTACCTTCCGTGAGGGGGTTTATATGTTCTTTACGGGTCCTCAGTTTGAAACTCCTGCCGAGATAAGGGCGGCAAGAATACTCGGCGCAGACGCTGTCGGTATGTCCACGGTAACCGAGGCTCTGACGGCGGCTCACTGCTCTATGCCCCTGCTCGCCTTTTCGGTTATGACGAATATGGCGGCAGGCGTACTTGATCAGAAGCTTTCCGACGAGGAGGTTGGAATAGCCGCCGCAAAAATATCGGAGCGTTTCGGCAAGTATATCGAAAAGGTGATTTCACAAATAAATATCTCAGAGCTTTAATTCAACATTGAAAAAACGGCTTCCCCAAATCAAGGGAAGCCGTAATTATTTTTACTGTTTTTTTCTTTCCATCTGCTTGAGCGTTCCGTCCTTGGCAAGCATAACCGTGTCCCCTGCCTCGATTTTCCGCTCATATGCAAGGCTGTCCGACATTCTGATGCGCTGTTCCTTGCCCTCACAGTCGGTAACAACAACCGTCACCATGGCTTCGGCATCTTCGGGAACACCCTCACAGCCGAAATCATCTTCAATAATTTCCGTAACGGTCAGGGCTTTCTTGTCAAGCGATGCTCCGTATGCCATTCCGAGCATCATTCCGATTGCGATACCCATACACATTCCGAGACTTGTGTTGTCATATACAAACCTGCCCAAGCACATTCCTACGCAAAGACCAAGGCTCATTCCTATCGGCATATAAATACTTGCATATTTATTGGACGATTTTTTATTTTCATTGGAATCTTTATTCATTTGAAGAACACCTTATGCCAAAAATTTTCCCGTTGCTCTGAGAAGAAGCGTAACAACCGTCTGAATATAGAATACAGCCTTCTCGGTCAGACTGCGGATATTATCGGCGATATTGCCAAGATTGGTTTTGACATCGGAAACGCCGTAACCCTCGATAACACCGTTGTTGTCGTCCACACCGTCGTTATCGTAGGCAAACTTGTAAAGGATCGGCGATGCGATAGCGACAAGGAACAGCTCTGCCTTTGAATAAACACCGTATTTTGCAATACAGTATTTGATAAGACTGTCTGCAATCGGACCGTATCCAAGCTCTGCAAGGAAGCTGTTTGCCGCCTTGAGAAGCACATCATCGGCAACACCTGCAAGATCGCTCCTGAGAATTGTGGCGACAGCTCTGAGCAAGGTAGTCACCTCAACGCTGTCAAGTCCGAAATGCTCGCCGCCCGAATAATGCCATGCGACAAGATCAGTTGCAAGATCCCAGCCGCTCTTATATTCCGAATCGGGAATTTCAATTCCGTATTCTGCGGCAACCTCCTGCAGGCTGTTTTCGCCGCAGAGAGGCATACTCAAAAGCGATCTGAGCTTATTAACCGCATACATCACCGTTTCATAATAAACAGCGTCTTCGTCAATACCCATCTTTTCCGCAGACAGAGAGCGTTCAAGGCGGTACTGCACGCCTGCCTTCAGGAAGGCCTTTGAATAAGCAGTCAAATCCTCATTCATTGCATCTACCATCTCGTCCGTATAACCGTTAACGGAGGCTCTGAGTGCGTCACAGTCGATCTTATCAACCGATCTGGACTCATATCTGATCTCGCTGTCCGAAAAATTAACAACACGGTATTCAAGAGGATACATTGTGAGCGAGGTTGTTGTGAAATCATATATCTTATTGCCGAGAGCGCTTGTATACACAGTTGCGTCGGAGCAATGCTCGTGACCTGTAAACACCATCTTTATGCCCCAGTCGGCAAAAAGCTCAGCCGTTGTGAAATGGAACTTCACGATGAAGTTTCTGCTGAGAAGTCTCTGAACAGGAAGATGGTCGAGAAGATTATGGTGCATCATTACAATGGGATATCTTCCGTCCTGCTTGGCAAGCTCGGTCTGCTCCTTAACCCATGACATTTTTTCCGTTGTCATTCCGTCCTCGGTTGACTTGGTCGGGTGATTGGAATCAAGGGCAATAAGTCTGTATTTGTTTCCGAGATCGGCGGTATATGAACAGTCGTCCTCCCTTGTTGTGAGAGCGTGGTCATATCCGAAATCAGCATAAATCTCTTTAAAGAGAGCAAAAGTTGTGTTTGAGTCCTCGGAGGCATCGTGGTTGCCGTTTATTACATAAACCTCTTTGCCGGAGTTTTCTTCAAATTTACGAAGCTTCTCCGCCATCGCATAATGATCCTCGGGAAGTCTGCGTCCGCTGTCCGCAAGGTCGCCCGGAATAAGAACATAATCAACGTCATCGCTTTCGGCGCATTGATTGAGAAATTCATCAATAATAAAACCGCTTTCATTTTCCATGGCGCAGCGTCTGTTAGCGTACCAGACAATCGGATCGTCGTTTGTCTTCTCAAGCTCAGCCTCCGGGGCGCAGTAATGAAGATCGGACGCCACTGCCACTTTAAGCTCGTCCTTGTCGGCGGCATAGGCAAGCGCAGAAAAAGCCGAAAGTGTAAGCAAAACAGACATCAATACAGAAATGATTTTTTTCATATAAAAACTCCGTTCTTTTTTATTAAAAAGGAGCAGTAAGATAATCTCCTGCTCCCTTTTTCCATAAATCAGTTTATATTAAAGATACCATATCCAACCGAAAAGAAGATAAACGATAATCCATTGAATTGTCGAATAATTTACAGTTATTTTTATTGAATCAGATACCTTGCCGTCGGCAGTCTTTGCCGTAATCGTTGCCGTTCCGACGCGTTTAGCGGTAATATTTCCCTCCTCGTCAACCGATACAATATTAGGATCAGACGACTCAAAGATTATTTCAGCCGAATAAGCGGCTTCCTCGGGATAAACATCCGCCTGAAGCTTATCCACCTTTTTAACATTCATTGTGAAATCTTCATTCGGTGTGATAACTATCTTCCTAACAGGAACAACAATCATCGGTATTTCACGCTCATGACTCTCACCGCAGTTTCGGCAAACCTGTCTTTCTAAACCGACGGTGCTGTAAGTAGGCTCTTTTACGACCTGCCAATCAGTCCAGGAATGACCGGAGTGGCGGAGAACCGTATGACTTTCAACGTAACCGCACTTTGAACATTTTATATCAATATAACCGTCCTGAGTACAGGTTGCATTCTTAAGATTATTTACAAGCTTGTGTCCGGCATGAGCTATAACTGTGACCTTGATAACCGTGCCGCAATCATCGCAGACCTCTTTGATGCTTCCGTCCTCGGTACAGGTTGCGTCGGTAATCACCTTTGAAGTGTGCTGATGTCCTGTCTTGTTGTAGGTTTCCTCCTTGAATACTTCACCGCATTTGGAGCAGTATTCCTTGTGATAACCGTCCTCGGTACAGGTTGCGTCCTTATGCTCGGTCACGGTTTTATGACCTTCGTGTTTAATTACGGTTACGTTCAGATATTCTCCGCAGTCAGGACAATAATCTCTGTCATAGCCGTCCTCGGTACAGGTGGCATCCTTATGCTCATGAACCTTATTTTTATGATTTAATGCAGGAAGAACGGTTACGTTCAGATATTCCTCACAGTCGGGGCAATAATCTCTGTCATAGCCGTCCTCGGTGCAGGTAGCGTCCTTATGCTCGTGAACCTTATTTGCATGATTGGTTGCCGGATAAACGGTTACATCAAGGTATTCTCCGCAGTCGGGGCAATAGAATCTGTCGTAACCGTCCTCGGTACAGGTTGCGTCCTTATGCTGGGGAACGGCGTTGCTGTGTGCAATCTTCTGAAAAACTTCATATTCAAAGGTTTCATCACAGTCCGTACAGTATTTGCGGTAATAACCGTCCTCTTCGCAGGTCGGCTCAACTCGGATTTCTTTAACCTTATGTTCTTTCTTTTCAACAACAAAGGATTCTGCAACACCGCCGCACTCTGTGCAGTAATAAACTCCCTCGCCCTCTTCCGAACAGGTTGAATCCTTTAAAACAACGACAGTAGAGGATTTGACGTGGGTGTGAGTTTCGGGAAGATTATTGGCGGTGGAAACATCAAGCTGAACATCGTTTCCGTCCGAGCCCTTACAGTAGCATGAGGTCACTTCAACATTGAAATCATCAGCCGTTATTCCCTTGACCTCAGATTTTGTGAACGTGAAGACCGCAATATCGGCAGGTCCTGCAAAAGCAACTGTGTTTGCAAAGGAGATCATACCTGTTTCGGGATTTGCTGCAATAGTTCCGTTTGAATTATCAACATTAAAATTCTTAATTGCATCGGAAAATACTATTGCCGAGCAGGTGAGATCCTCCGCCGCTTCAACCTTAATGTCAAAGCACATTGCCTCTCCGGACGTCATTGTTACTTTTAGCGTAACAAGTTTTTTTGTCTCCGTAACCTTTTCAAGTGAAAAGCAAATGGTATCTTCATCATCGCCTGCAAGTACAACCGACGGAACTAAAGGCAAGACCATACACATTGCAAGTATTACGGCGATAATTTTTGAAGACAGTTTTCTCAATTCATTTTCCTCCGTTTCCAAAAAATAAAATTATAAGTATATAATAGTATATTATTAAAAAAAAATCAATATGGCATTTTGACGAAAAATTTAAAACGAGCGAATTTAAAAGCCTGAACAGCAAAAGCTTTTTATATATACCTGACCGGGAGAGTTCTTATGAAAAAAAGGATTGTTGCTGTTTTCACCGCCTTTTGTCTGATTATCGGCGGTCTGTGTCTTAGGCTTTATGTGCTTTGTTCGTGCGGCACCGAGCTTGTGTCCTCGGAGTCTCACTATTCCTCCTTTTTATTGTATAAGCTTCGTGGAAGCATCACCGACTGCAAGGGCAGAAAAATTACCGAAACATATTACGATAACTATGTGATTGCAAAACCATCGGTAAACTCTTTGGCGGCATTATCCGATATAATCGACAGCCGCACATATCAATCGGTGCGGGAAAAAATGTCCGACGGATTGCCGGTGATGCTGAATATCGGCAAGCGTGAGATAAGCTCCGACAGCGATATTCTGTGCGTACCGATATACAGGCGTTATTCGGATTCTCAGCCGGCTCAGCACCTGATCGGATATCTTGACGAAACGGGGCACGGTTTGACCGGAATTGAAAAAGCTTTTGACAGCGTACTTTTTTCCGATGGTGAGGTGAAAGCGCGAGTTCCTGCCGACGCATACGGAAGAACTATCTCAGGCTCAGAAATAGAAATAACCTCCGATCCCGTCAATGTAGGATCAGTCAGGCTTACTCTTGACCTTGATATTCAGAACGCTGTCGAGTATGCACTTGACAACGGTAAAATCAGCGAGGGCTGTGCGATAGTAATTGACATTGAAGACGGAGCTGTCAGAGCCGCGGCTTCACGTCCCGTCTACAACACAAACCGGGTTTCGGACAGTCTTTCCTCCTCCTCTGCCCCTTTCCTTAACAGATGCTTTTCAAGCTTTGCCGTCGGCTCGATATTCAAGGTTGCGGTTGCGGCCGCCGCATTGGAGAGAGGGCTTGACGGCTTTGAATGTGAATGTAAAGGCTCCTGCAGCGTAGGCGGAGTTGTCTTCGGGTGCAGCAGCAACACCGCTCACGGAAAGGTCGATCTGAAAAAAGCGCTTGAGGTTTCCTGCAACACTTATTTTATCAATCTCGGACAAAAACTCGGCGCAGAAGCGATTACGGAAACGGCGGCTCTGCTCGGCTTCGGTCAAAAAAACGAATTTGCCGACGGCATAATATCCGAGCCGGGAACAGTCCCGACCGCCGAAGCTCTCAACACCCCTGCCGCACTTGCAAACTTTTCCTTCGGTCAGGGCAGCTTTACCGCATCTCCCGTGCAGATAGCTCAGATGCTCTGTGCCGTTGCAAATTCGGGGAAATATAACAGGCCTTATCTTGTTGCCTCCGTCACGGACAAAAGCGGAAAAGAAACGGCATACGACAACAAATATCCTGTTGTCGCCCTCAGCGAGGAAACGAGCCGAAAGCTCACCGAAATGCTCACCTCGGTTGTCGAAAACGGCAACGGCTCCTCAGCTAAGCCTAAGGATTTTTCCGCCGCAGGCAAGACAGCAACGGCTCAGACAGGCATTTTTGACAAAAACGGAGTTGAGCTTTGCAACACCTGGTTCGGAGGCTTTTTCCCGTCCGACAATCCGAAATATGCGGTAGTAATAATGAAACAGGGCGGTTCATCGGGCGCAGAGGACTGTGCTCCTGTTTTCAGGCAGATAGCCGACAGCATAAATTTTTCCGAATAATGAAAAAAATTTAAAAAAAGCTCTTGAAATAACGGTTTCTTTGTGATATACTTTTACGGCAAAACGCATGCAGGGTGTTTTATCCGAAGTGCATTTCACCGAAATGTCCGGATTTTTAAGCCTTGCAGAGGCAAAAACTAAGGAGGATTTTTTATGCCGGTAGTATCAATGAAACAGTTACTTGAAGCAGGTGTTCACTTCGGACACCAGACCAGAAGATGGAATCCGAAAATGGCTCAGTACATTTTCACAGAGCGTAACGGAATCTACATCATCGACCTTCAGAAGACCGTCAAGAAGCTTGAGGAGGCTTACCTCTTCGTTCGTGACGCAGCCGCTGACGGAAGCGATGTTCTTTTCGTAGGAACAAAGAAGCAGGCTCAGGATTCCGTTAAGGAAGAAGCTATCCG
The DNA here is from genome assembly GCA_016292785.1 of Clostridiaceae bacterium. Taxonomy (GTDB): domain Bacteria; phylum Bacillota; class Clostridia; order Oscillospirales; family Acutalibacteraceae; genus CAG-488. Next base: position 33,562 of record JAEDFL010000015.1, read on the forward strand.
CTGCGGTATGCCTTACGTCAATGCACGTTGGCTCGGCGGTATGCTCACAAACTTCAACACAATCAAGAGAAGAATTAAGAGACTTGAGCAGCTCAAGAAGATGGAAGCTGACGGAACATTCGATCTTCTCCCGAAGAAGGAAGTTATCAAGCTCAAGCTTGAGATCGAAAAGCTCGAAAAGTTCATGGGCGGTATCGTAAACATGAAGAAGCAGCCCGCTGCTATGTTCATCGTTGATCCCCGCAAGGAGAGAATTGCCGTTCAGGAGGCACATAAGCTCGGTATTCCAATCGTTGCTATCGTAGATACAAACTGCGATCCCGATGAGATTGACTACGTTATCCCCGGAAACGATGACGCTATCCGTGCCGTTCGTCTTATCGCAGGCGCAATGGCTGACGCTGTTATCGAGGGACGTCAGGGCGAGCAGGAAGCTCCCGCAGAGGAAGTTGCCGAAGAAGCAACAGAAGCCGCTGCTGAATAATTAAACTTTACCGGCGGAATTTTATATTCCGCCGAAACTTTAAATACAGGAGGATTTTATCATGAATTTCACAGCTAAAGACGTTCAGTCTCTCCGTGAAAAGACCGGAGCAGGCATGATGGACTGTAAGAAAGCTCTTACAGAAGCGGACGGCGACATGGAAAAAGCAGTAGACGTTCTTCGTGAGAAGGGTCTTGCATCTGCCGCTAAGAAAGCCAGCCGTATCGCCGCAGAAGGCGTTGTTGTTACCTATTATGATGAGGCAGCAAAGGTTGCTTCCATGGTTGAGGTTAACTGCGAAACAGACTTCGTTGCAAAGAACGAGAAGTTTGTTGAGCTTGCAAATAAAATTGCCGTAACGGTTGCAGAGAAGAATCCTGCAGACGTTGACGCTCTCCTTGCTACCACCCTTTCGGGCAGTGACGAAGTTGTTTCAGACGCAGTTCAGGAGCTCTTCCTCACAATCCGTGAGAATATGAAGGTTCGCCGTTTTGTCAGAGTTGAGGGCGTTGTTGCTTCCTACATTCACGGCGGCGGCTCAGTCGGCGTTCTTGTAAACTTCGACACAGATGTTGCCGACAGCGACGAGTTCAAGGCAATGGGCAAGAACGTTGCAATGCAGGTTGCAGCTATGAGCCCCGAATACCTCAGCAAGGATTGCATATCAGAGGACGAGCTTGCTAAGATGAAGGCAATCACTATTGACAGCTCGCTTAACAAGCCCGATTCACTTCCGAAGCCGATTCTCAACAGTCTCTTTGATAAGGCTGTCAGCGAGAAGCTCTTCAGCGATGAGGATCTTGCCGCTTATGAGGAGCAGAAGAACAACAAGTTCCTCTTCAACTTCCTTTCAAAGGACGCAGTTGCTACTCTTGTTGATCTTGCAGTTGCAAGCAAGGACGAGATTGTTAACAACAAGATTTTCGCAGGTGCCGTTGACGGTCGTATGAAGAAGCAGCTTAAAGAAATCTGCCTTCTTGAGCAGGCATTCGTTCGTTCAGATCTTTTTGAAGGCAATGTCGGCGGTTATATCGCAGATGTTGCTAAGAAGCTCGGCGGCTCTATCAAGGCTACAGGCTTCATTCGTTTCGTAAAGGGCGAAGGAATTGAAAAGAGAGTTGACGACTTCGCAGCAGAAGTTGCAAGCATGATGTAATCAACTTAAATAATTCGACAGGGACAGTCAACGACTGCCCCTGTTTTTTTCTTTGCAAAGATTTGAAAATTAAAGGTTTGCATAAACGTTAAAACCGGCTCATATGATATTTAACATCTAAAGTCTAACGTCTATCTTCATCTTATGGTAGATTATAATATCAAGTGCAACACCCAAAAAGGCTGAATTAGCTTCTGCAAACTTTAAGATTTCCGCATCTAAGGTCTAAAGTCTAAAATCTAATGTCTAATTTGGGGAAGCCTTGCACAGTTTCAGCAGATTTTATTGTTTTATTGTCTAAAATCTAACACCTACAATCTAAAGTCTAAAAATTCCTCCCCTTTATGAACAAGGGGAGGAATTTTTTTCATATAAAACTTAACCGATTACAGTAACCTTATAAGCTTTTATTGTCTTGGGATTATCCTTTACGATTTTACCGTAATACGATATTTCGAGCGTTGCGCCAATCACAAGATCTTCACGGCTCAACTCATTGCCGTCCGCATCATAGATCTTGTCCGAGCCGCCCTTAAACTTGATGTAAAGTCCGTTCTTGTCGTAAAGGTCGGAATAAACTCCGCCGAGATCCTGAACTTCAACAATAAAGTCCTTGCTGTCCTCGGTATTATTGATGCTGTAGTTTGCGATTATTGTGTTTGCGTTTTCTTCCCCGTCAGAGTTACTGCCGCAGGAGGAAAACAGGAAAAGTCCCATAAACACAACAAGCGCAACCGAAACGATTTTTTTCATTTATATCGCCTCTTTATCTCCATGAAACATATACGGTCTTTCCGTTC
>JAEDFL010000016.1 GCA_016292785.1 Clostridiaceae bacterium
GCTTGTACCGCTGTTTGAGCTTGTACCGCTGTTTGAGCTTGTGCCGCTGTTTGAGCTTGTGCCGCTGTTTGAGGGATCCTCGGCAGTTGTTGCACCCGGATCTGCGGAAGGATCTGCAGAGGGATCAACCGACGGATCTGCGGAAGGATCTACCGAAGGATCGGCAGAGGGATCAACCGAAGGATCGGCAGAGGGATCGCCCGATGTGCTTGATGAATTTGCCGCAGCAGCCTTTGCCGCCTCGACCTTGGCTGTGCTTATTTTGCCGATGCTTACTACGGAGGTTACCGCAACAGCAACAACGCAAAGCAATGCAGTCACACACTGAATAATTGTCTGTTTCATTGTCACCTACTCCAATTCTTTGTTTTCTTAATATGTCGAAAAGACACAAGCATTATATCATATGATTATTCCAAAATCCAGTATATTTATATACTTTTTTAAAAAAATTTATTTTATTGGTAAAAATTCATATCTTGTTTATGGATTTTTTCTTATCGGTATGGTATAATACCGTTCGGTGTATTATACGGAGGTGTGTTTTTTGAGCAAAAAATTCATTTCGTGGAACGTAAACGGCATAAGAGCCTGCATGACAAAAGGCTTTATGGACGTTTTCAAGGCGCTTGACGCCGATATATTCTGCCTTCAGGAGACAAAGATGCAGGAGGGACAACTCGTTCTTGAGCTTGACGGTTATCACCAGTACTGGAATTACGCCGAGAGAAAGGGCTATTCCGGAACTGCAATATTCACCAAAGAGGAGCCTCTGAACGTGACATACGGTCTCGGCATTGATGAGCTTGACACCGAGGGCAGACTCATTACCCTTGAGTTTGAGGATTTATACTTCATCACCGAGTACGTTCCCAATGCGCAGGACGGCCTGAAGCGGATAGATCACAGAATGAAATGGGAGGACGCTTTCCGTGAATACGTCTGTGAGCTTCAGAAGAAAAAGCCTGTTGTGTTCTGCGGCGATCTCAATGTCGCACATAACGAAATCGACCTGAAAAATCCCAAAACCAACCGAGGAAACGCCGGCTTTTCAGACGAGGAAAGAGGAAAATTCGGTGAGCTTCTCGGCGCAGGCTTTACCGATACATTCCGTTACTTCTACCCCGACCTTGAGAACGCTTACAGCTGGTGGTCATACCGCTTTAAGGCAAGGGAGAAGAATGTCGGCTGGCGTATTGACTATTTCTGCGTTTCTAAGGCTCTTGAGCCGAGGCTCGAAAGTGCAAAAATACATACCGAAATCTACGGCTCGGATCACTGTCCGGTCGAGCTTGTAATCAAATAAGAGGGAATTGTAATGACAAGGAAGAATAAAACCGTTATAATAATTCTTTCCGCAGTTCTGGCAGTTTGCCTTGTTTTCACGGGACTTACCTTCAGCGGCAGTTTCACGGGCAAGCTTTTCGGCGGAATGGACACGGGAAGCGGAGCGGCTTTCTCCACGGTAAAGGAATACGAGTTCAAAACCGACTATCCGCTTGTTAAAACTCAGCTTGAAAATGTTTTTTATGAGCCAAATCCCGACGGTACAATAAAATACTACAAGTACCGTGACGGCGAATTTCACGAGCTGAGCGGTGTGAAAACGCAGAAAGTGACCGTTGCCTGCAGTTATCAGGAGGTGCCGTTAACCCTGTACTTCCTTGACGACACCGACGTCGGAACGATCTGCTACGGTCTGTTCAATTCAAAACAGGACACCAAGGTCAAGACCTTTTCGTACATTCTGGCAAGGGTTATCGACTGTCCCAAGTCCTTTGAGGACTCCGCAAGAACACAGTATGTTATGCTCCTCGACATGGACGCCGAGGACGCCTACAAGGAAAACAAGACCTATTCCGATATCTACTCCTTTGACAGGAAGTCGGGAACGGCAACTCTGATCGTTTCATCAAGAGACCGCACGGTACAGGAGGACGCAACCCAGAGCGAAACATGGACGGTCTTTACCGACGCTTCCGTCAACAATATGAGTAAGTACGACTGGTTTGCCTCAACAAGATATCACGACACAAACGCCGAAAAGCTTCTCTACGACTTTATGTCGGTTGAAAGCTCAAGGAGCGTCAGAAAATCGTCTTCAACCGTATTCACAAATTCACCGAGCTATGATATCTGGGAAAAGGACGGAAGTGTTTACTTCTTTGCCGATTCCGAGGACGGCTTTAACCTCGTCAAGGACGGCAAGAAAGACTCTCCGCTCAAAAAGTTCAGCGGAAGCTTCTCCGACTATTTAGTCGGCAGTCACTTCATTTTCGATCCGTCTGCAATGGAATTCACCGATGTTTACACCGGTGAAACAAAGTCGGTAAAGAAGGCTCGTTTTGAGTCCCTTTCCGGATTCATCGCCTCCCCCGGCGGTCAGAACTTCATCGTTTTCTGCGGCGGCAATAAACAGGCAATGATAATCTACAAGACCGATGAGGACGAAGCAACCATAGTTTCCGACTCCGATATTTTCAACAGCGGAATTTGCAATTACTGCTTTATCAATAACAATACCGTTCTTGTATCAAACTATGCCGAAGACGGCACGGCTCTCAACCGTATCGTAAAAATATAAACCGGAGGGAAGAAAATGTCAAAAAGAGAGGATTACATTTCCTGGGACGAATACTTCATGGGCGTTGCTCTGCTCGCCGCAAAGAGAAGTAAGGATCCCAACACGCAGGTCGGTGCCTGTATAGTAAACGAAAATAAAAAGATAATGTCCGTCGGTTACAACGGATTTCCCCTTGGCTGCAGTGACGATGATTTTCCGTGGGACAGAAGCGCAGACAGCGATTACGACACCAAATACCCCTATGTCTGCCACGCCGAGCTGAACGCTATACTCAACAACGCAGGCGCTCCCTTGAGCGGTTGCAGCGTTTACGTTGCTCTTTTCCCCTGCAACGAATGTGCCAAAGCGATTATCCAGTGCGGAATTAAAAAGGTATTCTACCTCTCCGACAAATACAACGGCACAAGCGGCAACCTCGCTTCCAAGCGTATGTTCGACGCCGCAGGAGTGGAATATATTCAGCTTTCTTTGCCGCACAAAGAAATTACAATCAACTTTGACGAAAGTCTTGTATAATCTTTTCTTTTGTGATATCATTAAAAAGTTAATTTAGTTCTGAAAGGAATGAAAATATGGGTTTACTCAAAAAAATCTTCGGAGACTATTCCGCTAAAGAAGTCAAGCGTGTAACTCCGATCAAAAATAAAGTTCTTTCCCTTGAGGAGGAGTATTCAAAGCTCAGCGACAAAGATCTTCAGGCGAAAACTCCCGAATTTAAGGAAAGACTCGCAAAGGGCGAAACTCTCGACGATATTCTTCCCGAGGCTTTTGCCGCCTGCCGTGAGGCTTCATGGCGTGTGCTCGGAATGAAGCATTTCCCCGTGCAGATAATCGGCGGTATCATCCTCCATCAGGGACGTATTGCCGAGATGAAAACAGGTGAAGGTAAAACTCTTGTAGCTACCCTTCCCGCTTACCTCAACGCTCTTTCGGGCAACGGCGTTCACATTGTTACCGTCAACGATTACCTTGCACGCCGTGACTCCGAGTGGATGGGCAAGCTCTACAAGTTCATGGGACTGAAGGTCGGTCTTATCGTTCACGGTCTTGACAACGACGAGCGCAAGGCAGCCTATGCCGCCGACATCACCTACGGAACAAACAACGAGATGGGATTTGACTATCTTCGTGACAATATGGTTCCGTACAAGGAAAACAAGGTTCAGAGAGGTCACAACTTCGCCATAGTCGATGAGGTTGACTCCATTCTCATTGATGAGGCACGTACCCCTCTTATCATTTCAGGCCGAGGCGACCAGTCAACCGAGCTTTACACCCTCGCCAACAACTTTGTCCATACTCTTTCAAAGGCGGTCGTCAAGGAGATCGACTCCAAGCAGAACGCCGAGGACGTTGCCGACGGCGACTACATCGTTGACGAGAAGGCAAGGACTGCTTCCCTTACCAAGAGCGGTATTGCCAAGGCCGAGGCATATTTCAACGTTGACAACCTCATGGACGCCGACAATATGACTCTTATGCACCACATCAATCAGGCTATCAAGGCGGTCGGCGTTATGCGCCGTGACATCGACTATGTTGTCAAAGACAATCAGGTTCTTATCGTTGACGAGTTCACAGGACGTATTATGCTCGGCAGACGCTATAACGAAGGTCTGCATCAGGCTATCGAAGCAAAGGAAGGCGTTAAGGTTGAGCACGAGAGTAAGACGCTTGCCACAATTACATTCCAGAACTACTTCCGTCTTTACAAGAAGCTGTCGGGTATGACAGGTACGGCTATGACGGAGAGCCAGGAATTCCAGGAGATCTACTCCCTCGACGTTGTTGAGATTCCGACCAACAAGCCGATGATCCGTGTTGACAATCACGACGTTGTTTACAAGACCGAGGCGGCAAAATATAACGCTCTTATCAATCAGGTTATCGAGTGCCACGAAAAAGGACAGCCCGTCCTCGTCGGTACGGTTTCGATCGAAAAATCTGAGGTTCTCTCAAAGCTTCTCAAATCGCGCGGAATTAAGCATGAGGTTCTCAACGCTAAGTTCCACGACAAGGAAGCCGAGATCGTAGCTCAGGCAGGTAAATACGGCGCAGTCACAATCGCAACGAACATGGCAGGCCGTGGTACCGATATTATGCTCGGCGGTAATTCCGAGTTCCTTGCCAAGGCCGCAATGCGCCGCAAGGGCTACAGCGAAGAAATGATAGTCGAAGCAACCGGATTTGCAGAGACCGACGATGAGGAAATCTTAACCGCAAGAAAAGAATATGCCGAGCTTGAGCAGTCCTTTAAGGATTCAATCAAGGACGAGGCTGAAAAGGTGCGTGAAGCAGGCGGACTTTTCATCATCGGTACGGAGCGCCACGACTCACGCCGAATTGATAACCAGTTAAGAGGACGTTCGGGACGTCAGGGCGATCCCGGTGAAAGCCGTTTCTACCTTTCGCTTGAGGACGACCTTATGCGTCTCTTCGGCGGCGAAAGACTTCAGTCGGTAATGGATACCCTCGGAGCGGACGAAAATATGCCGATCGACTCCAAGATGGTTTCACGTTCTATCGAGTCGGCTCAGAAGAAGAAGGAGTCCCAGAACTTTGCAATCCGTAAGAACGTTCTCCAGTACGACGACGTTATGAACAGACAGAGAGAGCTTATTTACGAGCAGCGTAACCGAGTTCTTGAAGGCGAGGATCTCAAAGCGTCGATTCTCAAGATGCTTGACGAATCCGTCACCGAGTCCGTTGACTTCTACTGTGCTTCCGCTCTGCCCAAGGACGAGTGGAACATCAGCGGTCTCAAGGAGAAATATCTCGGCTGGATCACAAATCCCGATGACTTTGAGGACATCGAAGCCTTTGACCGTGACGAGGCAAGAGAAATGCTCATCAACAGAGGTCATGAGCGTTATGAAGCCCGTGAGCAGGAGCTTACTCCCGAAATTATGAGAAGCCTTGAGCATATGATCCTTCTGAGAAACGTTGATACATTCTGGATGGATCACATCGACGCAATGGAGGAGCTCAAGAGAGGTATCAACCTGCGAGCTTACGGTAATCAGGATCCCGTTGTTGCTTACAGAATGGAAAGCTATGATATGTTTGACGAGATGAGCAACTCGATCCGTGAGAACACCGTCCGTCAGATGCTCACCGTCCGCATCCGAAGCGAGGAGGACACAAAGCGTGAGCAGACCGCCAAGGTCACAAGCGAAAGCGGCGCCTCCGACGGAAGCGAAAAGGGCAGAACGGTACGCAAGAAAGCCGCTCCCGGCCCCAATGATCCGTGCCCCTGCGGAAGCGGAAAGAAATACAAAAAGTGCTGCGGCAATCCCGCAAATCACGGTAAATAAAAGCAAACGAGCTGTCACACTCATCGCTTTCAAAAGGAGCTTTTTCGGGTGTGATAGCTCTGTTCAGATTTTACAGTATAAAGGATCGGTATATAATGAAATACATAACAAAATACATCTCCGCTCTGCTCTCCCTTATCCTCTGTTTTTTCTTCACCTATCCGTCTATCATCAGTCAGGGTAAGGAACAGCGAGAAATTGATATTCAGGAGCAGATCGACCGTGTTGCGCAGCTTGAAAAGGACTATGCAAGCGGAAACTACACCAAGGTCAACGAAGCCGGTTTCTGCGATTTTGACCTTGAAAAAACCTGTGCCGACGGCGTAAAATATAACGAAGTCGCCTTTATCGGCACTCACAACAGCTATCAGAAGCAATCCGTTCCTGCAAGGCAGAAGCTTTTCCGTGACGCTTCAACCGTGACGTTCGGACTGGTAAAGGCAGAAAAACCGGAATTTTTCAGCGACACTCTCACCGAGCAGTTCAATCTCGGCATCAGAAGTATAGAAATCGACGTTGAAACTGTTGTTGAGGACGGCAAGGTCAGCTTTGTCTGCACACACGCTCCCGTTGTCGATATGACAACAACCTGCTATGACTTCGCCCTTGCTCTCAAGGAAATAAAGCTCTGGTCGGACGCAAACCCCAACCACCTACCCATCACGGTGATAATCGAGCCTAAAAAGGTCTTTATTCCCGAAAAAAATATGCGTCTTTTTAACTGTAAATACGCCAACGAGCTTGGCAGACAGGCTCAGGAGATTTTCGGCGACACGCTTCTCACTCCTGAGGATATGCTCGGCGAGTATAATTCCTTCAAGGAAATGAGAGAGGCTGACGGCTGGATGACGCTCAGCGAGACGAGAGGTCACGTTATGATACTCCTGCACGATACGACAGCAACAGAGGATTATATCAAGCAGGATCCGTCAATCAAATCTCAGGTTATGTTCCCCATGCTCAGGTATGACGACCGTGACAGAGACTGCACCTCCTTCCTGCTCATAAACAAGGCAAGCGATATAAAAAATCAGGCTGAGGAAGTCCTCGGAAAAAATCTCATCATCAGATCGAGATCCGACAATTTCGGCTCATACAAGGAATCCGATTCACAGACCGTTCTTAACAGCGGTGCACAGATCGTTTCGACCGACTATCCCCCAAAAGCGGATATGACGAACGCAGAACGCTGTGTCGCCTTCGGCGGCGGATATACCGTTACGCTTTCAAAATAACAGGTTCAATAAAGTACAAGACTGCAAGTTATCCGAAAGGACAGGCTTGCAGTCTTTTTTGATGTTAGATTGTCGGCGAAACAGCTTTTTTAAAATCCGAACTGACCGAGATATGTGGTTCTTCCGTGTTCCTTAATTACATCTGTTTTTCCGTTGCTGTGCTTCATATAAAAAACATTGTCATAAGGCATTTCAATGCTGAGATCGGTAACTCTGCCGCTGCTGTCGGCGACGGCCTCAATAATCGTACCCATGTATGTAACATATCCCGATGTGAAGCTCTTTATCTCGGTTTTGTCCGAACAATATTCGAACGGAAATGCTCCTGCCGCATTGTAAACGGCGTCACTTTTCACATCAACCTTTTCGCTTTTTATAATAAGCGTAATTTTCAGATTGCCGCCCTGTTTGACGATGCTTGCCGAACTGAGCATATCCTCGGTAAGCTTGGTTTCGGGGCCGTATAAGCTGACCGCAAAACCGTCCTTATCCTTTCCGTTTACGAACTCCGCCTCTACGGAAGCCGGATTTGACTTGATCTCGCTAACCTTACCGTTAATGGAGTATATACCGGAATCATCGGTCGTGACCTTTGCCCTTTTCGCCTGAGCGTAGGTCTTTTTCAGCGCATTGTTGTAGTATTCGACAACCTCTTTCTTTGTGGACGGAATTTTGCCCATCGTTTCAAGTCCGACCGAAACTTTAAGGATTTTCAAAGCGTCGGAGGAATTGATCGTTCCGTCGCCGTTTACGTCGGCATTAGCCTTGATAAAGCCCTTATTTTCAATACCAACGCTGTATTGAAGCACTCCGAGAGCATCGGCGGAGTTGATTGCTCCGTCACCGTTGACGTCACCGAGGGTTGCCGCAGAAGCGCCGACCGTCAGAGCCGCCGCAAGCGATACCGCAGAAATAACCTTAGTTAATTTTTTCATTGTTTTTTCTCCTTTTAGATTTTTATTTTTGTTTTTTCTTTGCCTCAATTCTTCCGATGAGGTGTCTGCCTATATCGTGCAGAAGCCTGTAAGCCGCAGGCATTACATCCTCGGGGAAGTTGTCGATAAATCTGTCGGCTTCAAAGGTGAAATCGCCCTTGTAGTCGATATCCGCAAGCGCCTGTGTGATATCCTCCCAGTCGAGGTCATAGAAGAACGGCGGACAATGCAGATCGTTCTTATAGTTATTGTCGTGAACATGGAGACAGCCGACATAATCGTGACCGAGTGTTCTCAGCATATCGGACGCAGTTGTGCCGACAAGTCCTGCGTGACCTATATCAACGCAGGCGGTGAAATACTCGGGATCAAGCATTTCCATCATCTTACGAAATTCATCGCCGAGACTGCAGATATTCGGAATTATACAATCTCTGCGACCGTCCCTGCCGAACATATTCTCACAGGCAACCTTGATGTTATACTCCTTGCAAAGCGGAATAAAAGCATTGTAAAACTCTGCGTTCAGCTCCAGATTTCTTTGACTGTCATTTACGAAGTAGGTCGGATGGACAACAATATTCTTCACGCCGAGGATACCTGCAATCTCAATGGCTCTTTTTATCCTTTCGAGGATAACCTTGTTATATGTATCGTCCCCTACACGATAGCTTGGGAACGGTGCGTGAGCCTGATTGAAAAACTTGCCGTACCCCTCGACAATTTTTTTCAGCTCAAGAACATATCGGTGGTAATCCGACGTATTGAGAACTGTGTCGTCATCACGCAGGCAAAACATTGAATAGTCTAACGCATCAAATCCTGCCTCGCAGATCATTCTGATGTTCTTGACATCTCCGAAGCGTTCAGATCCGACTTCCGTTTGTGTTGATAAAATCATTTTATTACCCCCTCAATTTTAAAAGCGAATGAATAGCTGCCACGTTTCATCTTATACGGCTCGTGCAGACAGGCTGTTCCCGGCATATCGCCGCCGACTCCCCTCTGCTTTGCGTCAATGCTGAGCGAGAGGTATTCGTCCTCCTCAAGCTCATAAAGGTGCATTGCCTTTTCCAATTTCTCCTGGGAATAACGCTGAAGCTGAAATTCAAACGGGAAATCGGAGCTTATGCAAAATCCGTTTCCGTCGCCGTTTGTTATCTCAACGGAACGGACGTCTGTCCTGTTGCCGTTTTCCTGCGGTCGCATATATCTGTGTTCAAGCTCCTCAACCGTCCGCTCATGTGTGCCGATACGCTGACCTGTCTTTCTGTCGCAGTACGCCTCGTGCGGTCCTCTTCCGTACCACTTAACGTTACGGTACTCCTTGCTTATTCCGAGCCTTACTCCTGCACGAAGCATGGGCAGAACAGGACTTGTCATATTCTGACCGATATTTATACTTCCGTCACTGTTGACGATTATATCCGTTTTAACATCACCTGCAAACGGTGCAAACCAATGAATATTCACTATGCAGGAGCCTGAGAACGGGAATATCGAAAAGCTCTTTACGGTTACGGTGCGGCTTGTAATATCCCAGAGATAAAGCGGATTGAGCCGTTTGAACATCGGAGCAAAGTTGAAATAGTTTGTGTCGTTATCCGTCAGCGGACGGAAGAAATTCGGTTTCAGTAAAAGTGAGTTGTCAAGAATGTTTCCGTTTCCGAAGTCTATGCCGTAAAGCTTCTTGTCCCTGAACGTAACCGTTGTTCCTGCCGCAACGATGCGGTGGACTCCGTTTTCCGTAATAACCTTAACCATGCCCTCTCTGAGAGCGTCATTTTCTTTAGTATTGCTCAGCGTGAACTGATTGAAGCTGATCTCATCGTCCGCCTTGCGCCATTCGTTTGCCTGCTTGTATCTGTAAGAAAGAGTGAGAACGTATTCTCCCGTGCCGAAATCTCTTGAATACGGAATATTCAGAGTTTTTTCCGTCATCGGTGCAATTCCGTCAAGGGAAAGCTTACCGTTTTCAATCGGCTCTCCGTTTCTTGTGACCGTCCAGTCAAGATAGCAGTAATCAAGCGGAATGAAATAATTCTTGTTCTTTACGCTTATCCGTCCGCGTTCAAGGTCTGTATCCTCGGCGGAAATGTTGGAATACACCTGCTTGACCTCATAATATGCTGGGTGCGGTATTCTGTCGGCTCCGATTATTCCGTTTGCACAGAAATAGAAGCTCGACCAGCCCTCCTCAAAGTCGCCGCCGTAGAGCCATTTGCCGTCCCTGCGTATCGACTGATCGACATAATCCCAGATAAATCCGCCCGTCATATGATCGTATTTTTCAAAATCATCGACATATTCCTTGAAGTTGCCGAGGCTGTTCTCCATGCTGTGAGCATATTCGCAGTAGATGACCGGATGATCCTCAAATGCGCTTTCGGGTACGTCCTTGTTGTCCGCCGCAAGAGCGTTTGCGATATTGTCAAACAAGGTTGCGGTGATCGCCTTTTGATTAACGAGCTTTTCAACGACGTTTTCCATCGGGTACATTCGGCTGATGAAATCGGATTTTGTGAGGTCGAAATCGCCCTCGTAATGTATCGGATAGAGGTCGCAGAGCTTCAGTATAGCTTTTTTCATCTCGGCAAAGTTTGTGCCGTCCCCCGCCTCATTTCCGAGAGACCAGAAGCAGATACAGGCGTGACTTCTGTCACGGAGCACCATCATCTCGGCTCTGTCGATAACTGCGGAGGTCCAAAGCGGATTGTCGCCGGGGACGTTCTTCCTGCGGACGCCGTGACTTTCAACGTCGCACTCGTCCATAACATAAAATCCAAGCTCGTCACAAAGCTCGTAAAAGAAAGGATCGTCGGGATAATGGCTTGTTCTGATAGCGTTGATATTAGCCTGCTTCATAAGGTAGAGATCCTGATAATACCTCTCCCTCGGCACAGCCCAGCCGTGGTCGGGATCAAAATCGTGACGGTTAACACCCTTGATAATGACCTTTTGACCGTTTATATAATATACGTTTCCGATTATTTCAACACGCTTGAAGCCGATTCTTATCTCCTTTTTCACAGTACAGCGATTGCCCTCGTATAGACTGACCGTCAGCGTGTAAAGTTCGGGAGTTTCGGCACTCCATCTGCGGCAATTTTTAACAGTATGAGTGATTTTCAGCTCGCCGCTCGCCTTATCCTTGAATATCTCCTTTTTGTCAAGGCTCACCTTGCAGGTGACAGTCTTGTCCGTGCTGAACTTCAGAGTCAGATCAAGTATTCCGTCGGTGTAGCTGTCGTCAAGAGTTGTTCTTGCATAGATATCCTCAACGGTGGTCTGCGGCTCGGCAACAAGGCACACCTCACGGTAGATTCCCGAAAACTGCCACATATCCTGATTTTCGAGATAGGTTGCGTCGCTGAAGCGCATAACCTTTGCGGCAAGCAGATTTTCGCCCTCGTGAAGCTCGTCCGTGATGTCAAACTCCGCCGGAGTCATCGAACCCTGCGAATATCCGACATATCTGCCGTTGACATAGACACAAAGAGCCGACTTTGCCGCACCGAAGTGCAGTATCACTCTCCTGCCGTCAAAGCTCTCTGGCAGGGTGAATTTGCGGCGGTAAAAGCCGATTTCGTTTTTCTCATGGCTGATCTTCGGAATCTGAGACTCCAAGGTTGAAACCTGCGGCGGCATTGAGGAACAGAGATATATCGGCTTTCCGTAGCCGTAAGTCTGCCATACCGACGGAACAGTGATATCGTCCCAGCCGCCGTCGTCAAAATCGGGACTGAAAAAGTCCTGCGGCTGACCGTCAACACCCATCTGCCATTTAAACTTCCATTCGCCGTTGAGCGAAAGCTTATATTTCGACTCGCCGTAAACGACCTTATCCCTTGCGTCATACGGCAGGGCAAGATTGTGTCCGTTGAGCTTGTTTTCACGGAAAAATAACGGGTTTTCCCATTTATGAAGCGGTTTTTTCAAAAAAATCAACTCCTGTCTTTATTATCATATTATATCTTTACTTAACCGTTAAGTCAAATAAATTAATGTTATTTTTTTGTAAAATAGCAGATTAATGCAAATATTAGATAAATAAAATAAAAAAAGATAATCGGAACAGAAAAAATAGTCAAATCTTATTGTAAAAAATCGGCAATGGTATTATAATGAAATGACTAATGCAATTTTTGAGGTGTTGGTGTTGAAAAAAATCGGATTTGACAATGAAAAATATGTTAAGATGCAGTCTGAACATATTAAGGAAAGAATAGGAAAGTTCGGCGGCAAGCTCTATCTGGAGTTCGGCGGCAAGCTTTTTGACGACTACCATGCGTCGAGAGTTCTGCCCGGCTTCGCTCCCGACAGCAAGGTAAAGATGCTCATGCAGCTCAAGGATCAGGCGGAGATCGTTATCGTGGTCAACGCTTCGGATATCGAGAAGAACAAAATCAGAGGAGATCTCGGTATAACCTATGATCTGGATGTGCTGAGACTTATTGACGCTTTCAGGGGGATCGGACTGCTCGTCGGCAGCGTTGTTATGACAAGATACAGCGCACAGCCTGCGGCGGACGCTTTCTGCAAAAGGCTTGAAAACCTCGGCATCAAGGTTTACCACCATTATACGATACCGGGATATCCCTCCGATGTTGACAGGATCGTCAGCGACGAGGGCTTCGGCAAGAACGAATATATCGAGACTACACGTTCACTTGTCGTTATAACGGCTCCCGGTCCGGGAAGCGGAAAGATGGCTACCTGTCTTTCTCAGCTTTACCATGAGCATAAACGGGGAATAAGCGCAGGATATGCGAAATTCGAGACCTTCCCGATCTGGAATCTTCCGCTTAATCACCCTGTAAATCTCGCCTACGAGGCGGCAACTGCCGACCTTAACGACGTCAATATGATAGACCCGTTCCACCTTGAGGCTTACGGTGAAATGACGGTCAACTACAACCGTGACGTAGAGATCTTCCCGGTGCTTGCGGCAACCTTTGACCAGATCTACGGCGAGTGTCCGTACAAGTCACCGACGGATATGGGCGTAAATATGGCAGGCAACTGCATTATCGACGACGAGATCTGCTGTGAAGCATCAAGGCAGGAGATAATACGCCGTTTCTTTGCCGAGCAATGTGCGGTCAAAAAAGGGCTCGGAAATCCCGAAAGCGTGGACAAGATTAAGCTGATTATGAAAAAGACGGGAATTTCCCTCAGCGAACGTCCGGTTATTGCGGCGGCAAAGGAAAAGGCTGAGCAGACCGGGGAGCCTGCAATGGCTATTGAAACCGGAGAAAACACGCTTGTCACGGGCAGGACTTCTCTGCTGATGGGCGCAGGTGCGGCGGCAATGCTGAACGCTCTTAAAAAGCTTGCCGGCATTAACGATGACATACATCTGCTTTCCCCTGCGATAATCGAGCCTGTTCAGGAGCTTAAAGTAAAATATATGGGCAACCACAATCCGAGACTTCACGTTGACGAGGTGCTTATCGCCCTTTCCGTTTCGGCGGCGACAAATCCTTTTGCCAAGCTCGCTTTACAGCAAATTCCCAAGCTCAGAGGTATGGAGGCTCACGCAACCGTAATCCTCAAGGAGCAGGACGAGTCCGTGTTCAAGAAATTCGGAATAAATATTACCTGCGAACCGCAGTATCAGACAAAAAAGCTTTATCATAAGTGAGGAAACTTTTATTATGGGTAAAATAGTTGCTATCGGCGGCGGCCGCTATGACGACGGCGAAATCATCAACATTTTTGAATACATCGTTTCCCTTGCGGAAAAGAAAAATCCGAAAGTCCTTTTTATTCCCACGGCAGGACACGACGATATCAACGGCGATGAGCACATCAAGCTCGGTTTTGAAAAATTCGGCTGTGAATTTGACGTTCTTTTTCTCACGGACGAGAAAAGAACCGTCACCGATATCCGTTCCGTGATTATGTCGGCTGACATTATCTATGTCGGCGGCGGCAACGTTGAATTTATGATGGACACCTGGAAAAAGACGGGAGCGGACAAGGCTCTTGTTGAGGCATACAAGGCAGGCAAGGTTATGTCCGGTTACAGCGCAGGAGCTGTCTGCTGGTTCGATGTGGGCTATGACGATTGCGGACCCGATCACACCTTTATGTTCTGCGACTGTCTCGGTATTCTCCCCTACTGCGCTTGTCCTCACTTTGAGTCGGACTGGTGGCAGTCATTCAAGACGGCTATCAAGACACGCCCCGAACAGGGACTTGCGATTGATAACGGAGCGGCTTTGATTTTTGTTGACGGTCTTTTGGGCACGATCAGAGGAAATGACGGCGGCGAGGTCTGGATCCTTGACAAAGACAGCGAGTTGAAAATCAGCGGTATTATTGATAAATTCAACAGAAGATTTTAACTGTTAATTGACTTCATTGCTTTATTATGATAAAATATAAGAAAAATATGGAGGTTTTCTAAATGAAAAAAGTTATTTCAATTCTTTTGGCTGTTGTTTTGATTTTCTCAGGTGTTGTTTTTGCATCTGCGAAAACCGGCACTACGCTTCAGTTTGACGAGAACGGTCAGTTCAAGATCCTTGTTCTTGCCGATATTCAGTCCGGATATCCGGTCGGCGAAGCTCTTAAAGCTTACATAGCCGAAGCTATCGACGCTTCCGAGCCTGATCTCGTTGTTTTCCTCGGAGACAATATTATGGGTTCGGACGACAAGAGTGAGGAAAGATATTGGATGGGCTATGACGAGGTTCTCACGATATTGGAGGACAAGAACGTGCCTTTCACCCTTGTTTTCGGCAATCACGATGACGAATCCATGCCCACAATTACAAAGGAAGAAATGCTCAGAAAGTATCAGTCCTTCAACGGATGTCTTGCATATGACGCCGATCCTTCGCTTCACGGCTGTGCAACTCACAATCTTCCCATTCTCAGCAGTGACGGCACAAAGATCGCCTATAATCTCTGGATGTTCGACAGCGGAGATTATGTATTCAACGAGGACGGCTCAAGGAACGGCTATGACTGCGTTCGTGCCGATCAGATCGAATGGTACAAGCAAACAAGCGAAAATCTTCAGGCTCTCAACGGCGGTGAGGTTGTTCCGTCAATGGCTTTCCAGCACATTATAACCCAGGAAGCAACTCAGGCTGTTATGTTCTCACTCCCGTTCCAGCTCGGCGCAATCACGAGAAACTTCTCCGACGGAACATCGGCAACCTATCTTCCGAATTACTTCGCATTCGAGGGACTGCTCGGCGAGGCTCCGTGTCCGTCTCTTGAGAATGAAGGTCAGTGGGACGCATTTGTTGAGCGCGGAGATGTTGTGGCTTGCTTCTTCGGTCACGACCATAAGAACAACTTCAGCGTAAATGTAAACGGAGTTGACGCAGTAAGCGTTCCGGGAACAACTTTCCGCTCATACAGAAGCGTAACCGAGCAGGGCTCATTGGTAATTACGCTTGATGAAAGCGATCTTTCAACCTACAGCACAGAAAATCTTTACACAAGCGACCTTGCTGTTAAAGAGGGTTCAAACATTCCGAATCAGGAACATTCCGAATCGGTTATCAACTACAAGTTCAGAACCTTTGCACGTTTCCTTGCTCACGGTATCCTTGATGTCCTCAGAGGACTCTTCGCAAGAATCCCCGTGCCCTACACGGTAAAATAATTCAATAAACACAATTACTCCTCCGTACGGTTTCGATCGCACGGAGGAGTTTTGTTAATTGATAAAAACTAATTTTTTATTTTTTAAAATAGATTATAAAAACTATAATTCTCCACGTCTAAAGTCTAATGTCTAAAATCTAAAGTCTTCGTTCAGCCTTCCCCTTGAGGGGAAGGTGCCGAGGAACGAGGCGGATGAGGTGTCAAATTAGACGGTAGACTTTAGATGTTAGACCTTAGACGTGGAAATATTTAGTTTGTGTAAACCACAAAAGATAAAGATAAACAAAAACATAAGTCTTTTCAATCCCTCAGTCACGACCTGCGGTCGTGCCAGCTCCCTTTACACAAGGGAGCCGGATGGTTTCATCAGTTTTAAAGCTTTATCGTCTAAAGTCTAATATCTAAAATTTAAGGTCTAATTCACTTTTGCTTTTCCGCTCGGATTATTTTTATCCAATCTTCTCCAAGCCGCTCTTGACGGGCTTCACGAGATAGACCTGGTTAATAAATGACCGTAGGCTTTCGACAGCACACTCAGCCTTTGACTCGTCGTCAAAAATTCCGAACACGGTCGGACCGCTTCCGCTCATACATGCCGCAAGTGCTCCGTAGCGGTTGAGTACGCTCTTAATCGGCACACGTTCGGGTACTTCTATGAGCTGTTCAAAAACATTTTTTGTCCGTCTGCAAATCTCGTTAAGATCGCCTTTTGAAGCGGCGAACAACATTCCGCAGGTATCAAGATGTCGGATATTCTGCGCCGTGTCAAAAGCCGCATACGCTTCCTTGGTGGAAACTCCCCTTTCGGGCTTCGCCAGCACTATATGACAGTCGGGAAGATCGGCAAGCGGCGAAAGCACCTCACCGATATTCTGTGCAAGACACGTGCCGCCCGTCAGGCAGAACGGAACATCTGCCCCGACCTTTACTCCCACGGCGCAAAGCTCCCTTTGAGAAAGTCCTGCCGAATAAATATCGTTGAGTGCCGCAATAACAGCCGCACCGTCCGCACTTCCGCCTGCCATTCCTGCGGCAAAGGGAATGTTCTTTTCAATATGGATTTTTATTCCCTTGTTTGTGATTTTCGTGTAATCAAAAAACGCTTCGGCTGCCTTGTATGCAATATTCGATTTGTCGCACGGGAGCTTTTTTTCACTGCATGATATAGAAATTCTGCCGTCATCGGCGCTCTCAACGCTCACCGTATCGTAAAGTCCGACGGACTGCATTATCATAAAAAGGCTGTGATATCCGTTTTCAAGCGTTGTGAGAATATCCAGCATAAGATTTATTTTTGCGGCCGCTTTGTATTCGGCTTTCATACTCTTCATTCCTTTCGGTCGCTCTGAAATTCAATTATTTTATCCTTGTTTGCTTCAAGCCTGTGAATTTCTGTCCCCACGCATTCGCCCACGCTTCGCAGTAAAGCCAATAGTAAGAGACGTTATTCTTCTTTCGGTAGTTTATACACGGTTTAAAGTTGCACCATACAAACGAAGGAATGGCTATCACAATAAACCATATCGGACCGAGCAGGAGAGCCTGCCATGTATGACCGTATTCGTGGATGCGTGTATCGCGAAGCCAGTCCTCGGGACGGTCGGGATTCATAAAAATAAATGTGCCGAAGGATATTCCGCCCCAATCGCCGGGAACATAGGTCACAGTCGAATTGTAAAAACGGTCATGCTTACAGCCCTTTATTCCCGCAAATATTACAAAGGCGATAAACCCGATCAGATTGATCGGCAGAGCCCACGTCCACTGCACAAGATAAAACAGAAATTTTTTCATACTATTACCTCCGTTCGGCTTATTTTAGCATATTTTTCTTTCTTTGAAAAGAGTATAAAAGCATTTTCCGAAAAACTTGAAAAATAATAAATAATGTGTATAATATATATATCAGTTTAAAACGGAGGTTTTATTATGACAGAAGTAACTAAAGATATGCTTATCGGTGAAATTCTTGACGCAGACAGAGGAACGGCAGAGTTCTTCCTCAATATGGGTATGCACTGCCTCGGCTGTCCCTCGGCAAGAGGAGAAAGCCTTGAAATGGCATGTGCGGTTCACGGTGTAGATGTTGACCAGATGGTTGCCGACATCAACGCTTATCTTGCAAGCAAATGATCCGACTCAAGCCGAGACTTCAGACGGCGGCGGATATGGTTCGCATCGGTTCCCGTGTTGCTGACATAGGGACCGATCACGCATATCTGCCTGCTTCGCTCATACTGTCCGGAAAAATACCGTCTGCCGTTGCGGCAGATCTGAGAAAGGGTCCATTGGAAAACGCAGAAGAAACCGTCCGTAACAATCACATTGAGGATAGGGTTCAGCTTCGCCTTTCCGATGGACTTAAATGCGTCAGCCCCGACGAAGCCGACGATATAGTCATCGCAGGAATGGGCGGCATACTTATCTCCGAAATACTGACAGCCGCCGAATGGGTGAGAAATCCCCGTTACAAACTCATTCTTCAGCCGCAATCCCACGACGAGGACGTCCGGAAATATCTGTTCTCAAACGGATTTTCGGTTACTGACGAGGAGGTCTGCTTTGAGGACGGCAAGGTCTACATATGTATCGGCGCAGTTTACACAGGCGAAACGTTCCCCCACAGCGAGGCGGAAATAATGTTCGGCACAATGCTCGGCAGGAATGACGAAGCCGCCTGTGCCTTTACAAAAAAGAAAATGAAACGAATTAAGTCCCGTTTTACCGCCTTAAAAGAACACGGCGGAGACGGGAACGAAATACAGACACTTGAAAAAATCATAAAAGAGGTGGAATCATGGCAAAGGTAAAAGATTTTTACGCTTATCTCAACTCGATCGCTCCGTTTGAGGCTCAGGAGGACTGGGACAACAGCGGTATGCTTGTCGGCGATGAAAATGCCGAGGTCACAAAGGCGGCTGTTGTGCTTGACATCACGCCCGAAGCGGTTGAAAAAGCCAAATCGGCCGGCGCAAATCTGATAATCAGCCACCACCCGGTAATATTTAATCCGATCAAATCGGTCGTTAAGGGAAGCTTGCCGTATGAGCTTGTCAAAGCTTCGGTAAATGCGATCTGCTGTCACACTCCGCTCGATATTGCCGACGGCGGAACAAACGATTCCCTCGCCGAGCTTCTCGGCATCAAGGTTATCCGTGCCGAGGAGCCTATTCTACGTCTCGGCACGGTTGAAAAAACCACGGCAAAGGAGCTTGCCGACAGTATAGCGAAAAAGCTCGGAACAACGGTCAGATATGCCGACGCAGGCAGACCGATTGAAAAAATTGCAATCTGCACAGGATCGGGCTGTTCCCTGATCGAAGCGGCAGGCGATATTGACTCTTTCATCACGGGCGACGCATCCCACCACAATTTTCTTGACTGCATACAGTCGGGCATAACTCTCATCGCCGCAGGTCACTATGAAACGGAGATAGTTGTCGTTCCCGTAATTGTAAAAAAACTGAGTGAGCAGTTTCCGGAAATTGAAATAATCGACCTGAAACAGGATAATCCCATAAAATTTATTTGAGGTAAAAAATGGCTCTTGACGGAATATTTCTAAGTAAAATTAAAGACGAGCTGATCAGAGAAATCTGCTTCAGCCGTGTTGAAAAGGTGCACCAGCCCTCCCGTGAGGAGCTGGTTATACACCTGCGCGGAAAAACAGGCGCAAGGAAGCTTTTTCTTTCCATCAGGGGCAACAGTCCGAGAATACATCTGACTGAACACGCACCCGAAAATCCCGCCGTGCCGCCGATGTTTTGTATGCTGATGAGAAAAAAACTTCTCAACGCTCAGCTTGTCGATATCCGTCAGTCGGGACTTGACAGAATACTCTACCTTGATTTTAATGCAACGAACGAGATCGGCGACAAAATCAAGCTCATACTCTCCATTGAAATAATGGCAAAATACAGCAACATCATTCTTTTTGACAGTGACGGAAAGATCGTTGACGCTATCAAACGAGTCGATCTCAGCCAGTCCGCTGTCAGGCAGATACTTCCCGGCTTTAAATACGTTGCACCGCCGCCGCAGAGCAAGCTGAACATAACCGATCACTTGACAGAAAACATCATTGCTCAAATAAAGACATACCCGAACAAAGCTCTTTCCTCTGCGGTACTTTGCACCTTGCAGGGCGCGTCTCCCCTGACCTGCCGTGAGCTTTGCGGCGAATACGGCGAGCTTTATACCGACGAGGTCGGTGAAAAGGAATTTGAATTTCTTGCCGCTTCTCTCGATAAGCTCCGAAATACTATTATAAATGAGCAAGGCACTCCGTTTATGCTCAAGGACGAAACGGGCAAGCCTGTTGATTTCTCGTTTTTTGAGATAAAGCAGTACGGTAAAAAATACAGGTCGGAGATCAAGGACAGCTTTTCTCAGCTTCTTGATGAGTTCTACTATGAATGTGACCGTCTTGAACGCACCAAGCAAAAAGGACAGGATCTTGTCAAGCTGTTAAATTCGGCAATATCCCGTGTTTCCAAAAAGCTGAGTTTAAGGCAGGCTGAGCTTGCAAACTGCGCCGACAGAGAAAAACTGAGAATAAATGCGGAGCTTATCAACGCAAACCTTTACAGGCTTGAAAAGGGTGCGTTTTTCTACGATCTCGAAAACTACTACGACGAAAACAAGCCGATCAGGATAAAAGCCGATCCGTCAAAATCTCCTGCTCAGAATGCACAGAAATATTTCAAGGAATATCGCAAGGCAAAGACGGCTGAACAGCTTCTAACAGGCTTGATTGAGGAAAGCAAGCAGGAGCTTGCCTATCTCGAAACAGTTTCAGACTCTCTTGAAAGAGCCGACACGCAGGCGGAGATAGACGAGATACGAAATGAGCTTTCGCTCAGCGGCTATGTAAAAAAGAGAAAAGGTGCGGAAAAGAAGTCGTCAAAGACTCTTCCGCCGATTGAATACAGAACGACAGACGGCTTCCGTGTGCTTGTCGGCAGGAACAATGTTCAGAACGACAGGCTTTCCCTGAAAACCGCCGCAAAGAACGATATGTGGCTGCACACTCAGAAATTCCCCGGATCTCACGTCATCATCGTCAGCGACAACCGTGAGATCAGCGACGACGCCATAGTCGAGGCGGCGGAGATTGCCGCCTACCACAGCAAGGCGAGAGACGCCAAGCTCGTTCCTGTCGATTACACTTATGTTAAAAATCTCAAAAAGCCGCAGGGCGCACCCTACGGCAAGGTGATATACCACGTTTATTATTCGGTCAACGTCACGCCCGACAGGGATAAAATTACCGAAAAACTTGTTAAATGATAGGTGAACGATATGCGACTTCTTGTTATTGACGGAAACAGTATAATCAACCGTGCTTTCTACGGAATAAAACTGCTCAGCACCAAGGACGGCAAATACACCAACGGTATTTACGGCTTTATGAATATCTTTCACAAGCTGCTGGAGGAATGTCAGCCCGAACGTGTAGCCGTTGCCTTCGACGTCAAAAAGCCAACCTTCCGCCACGAAATGTATTCCGAATACAAGGCAGGCCGTCACGCTATGCCCGAGGAACTTAAACAGCAGATGCCCGTTCTCAAGGAACTTCTGACGCTTATGGGATACAGGGTGGTTGAACAGGCAGGCTGGGAGGCGGACGATATTCTCGGCACACTCAGCGTTCAGATGAAGAATGACGACCGCTGTTTCATCGCCACGGGAGACCGTGACAGCCTTCAACTTGTCAGCGATAACACAACCGTTCTGCTCGCCTCGACCAAAATGGGAAAAACTCAGACCGTTCCCTATGACAAGGCAAGGATCAAGGAGGAATACGGCGTTGAGCCGTGGCAGATGATCGAAATCAAGGCCTTGCAGGGCGACAGCTCGGACAACATTCCCGGCGTTGCAGGAGTGGGTCCGAAAACCGCAGGCGACCTTATACAGCGTTTCGGCTCGGTGGAAAATATATACAATAATATTGACACTATTGAAATTAAGGACAAGCTTCGTGAAAAGCTCGTCAATTCAAAGGACAGCGCATTTCTCAGCCACACTCTCGGCACTATACGCACGGACGCTCCGATTGATACCGATATGGACTTCTACATTCCGTCACAGCCCGACAGCCAAAAGGCTTCAAGCCTGCTCGCTTCGCTTGAGATGTTCAGTATGATTGAAAAATTTGATCTCGGCAAGGGTGAACAGACGGCTTCGGAAACGTTCGGTATTCCCGTTCGTCAGCTTGACAGCATATCTGAAGCGTCTCTCGGCGATAAGATTTATTTTGTTCCCGAATTTTCGGACGGCGACATCATTTCCGTCGCCTTTGACTGCGGAGAATACATTGCCGTTATCGAAAACAACAGCTTTACTTTTGCGTCTGAGCTGGGCGAAATACTCTCAAACGAAGCCGAGAAAATAACCTATGATGCAAAAAATCTTTATTCATGGGCATTGAAAAGGAATATTAAAATCAACGGAAAAGTCAGCGACATTATGATTGCAGGCTATATCCTCAATCCCTCGGCGAACGACTACTCCCCTGTCAGAATGGCTCAGGAATACGGAGCGGCATCACCCGAGCTGACCGAGGAAAACCCAACGGCTCTCAATGCCGCCGCATTAAAAAACGCTTGGGAGAAGGTTATTGTTCTTATTGAAGAAAACGAACAGCTTCCCCTGCTTTATGACATCGAAATGCCGCTTTGCAAGGTGCTTTCTTCAATGGAGGTAACGGGATTTCTCGTTGACCGTGAAAGCATTGAACGGTACGGAGCGGTGCTTGAAGAAAATGTCAACGAGCTTATTGAAAAAATATATGACCTTGCAGGTGAGGAATTTAACATAAATTCACCGAAGCAGCTCGGTACCGTGCTTTTTGAAAAGCTCGGACTGCCTGCGAAGAAAAAGACAAAATCGGGATATTCAACCAATGCCGACGTGCTTGAAAGCCTTGCCCCCGACTATCCGATTGTGTCACTGATTCTTGAATACAGGACGCTTGCAAAGCTCAAGTCCACCTACTGCGACGGCTTGCAGAAGTGCATCGCTCCCGACGGAAGAATACATTCAACTCTCAATCAGACCGAGACGAAAACGGGAAGAATTTCCTCGACCGAGCCTAATCTTCAGAACATTCCCGTCAGAACTCCCGTCGGTCGTGAGCTTCGCAAATTCTTCATCGCAAAGGACGGCTGTGTTCTCATAGACGCCGACTATTCACAGATCGAGCTGAGAGTTCTTGCCGACATCGCAAACGATGAAACGATGATAACCGCCTTCAACGACGGCGACGATATACACACAATAACCGCATCGCAGGTGTTCAATATGCCTGTTGAGGCCGTAACTCCGCTGATGAGAAGCCGAGCCAAAGCGGTCAATTTCGGCATAGTTTACGGAATAGGCGCATTTTCCCTCGCTCAGGATATCGGTGTTTCCCGTGCCGAGGCGGACAGATACATCAAGGGCTATCTGCACCGTTTTTCGGGCGTTGACAGCTATATGAAAAACGTTATCTCCAAGGCAAAGGAGGACGGCTACGTTCAGACCTTGTTCAACCGCCGCCGCTATCTGCCCGAGCTTGCCGCTTCAAACGCAATGATACGAAACTTCGGTGAGCGTGTGGCAAGAAATATGCCTATTCAGGGCACAGCCGCAGACATTATAAAAATCGCAATGGTTCAGGTTTATAACAGACTGGAAGCCGAACAGCTCAAATCAAGACTGATAATGCAGGTTCACGATGAACTGATTGTCGAAGCTCCCGAAAACGAAAAGGAGCACGTTGCCGACATCGTGCGTGAGGAAATGGAAAACGCCTGCAAGATGAAGGTTAAGCTCACCGCTGACGTTCACTACGGCAGAAGCTGGTACGACGCAAAAGGATAACGCAAAGCTTCAAAGCTGTTTTTCTGTCTCGGTTTTACTTTTGATTGACATTAAATTTTGCAAAGAAAAGGACATTACTGTCCGATAGGATGATAACATGATAATTACGTTTGTCTGCACGGGCAACACCTGCCGAAGCGCAATGGCAGAGGGCATCTGTCGAAAACTCCTTGCCGAAAGAAAAATTGAAAATATGAGCTGTCAAAGCTGTGGGCTTGCGGCATTTGCAGGAGATACGGCTTCTCCGCTTGCGGTCGAAGCGGCAAAAAAGTACGGTGCGGACATCTCATCCCACCGTTCAAGACAGCTCAATCAATATATATTTGACGAAACGGACGTTATGGTCTGTATGACAAGCTCTCACAAAAAGGCCGTGATGACCTTGAACCCGAAATTCAGAGTTCTTGTCCCCTCTCCCGAAATTGCCGATCCCTACGGCGGAAATGCTGATATCTACGAAGAATGTGCCGACCGGCTTGAAAGCTATATTTCCCGTCTGCTGGACGTTCTGACCGCCGAAATCAGACCGATGGAAGTCTCTGACATTGACGGTATTGCCGAAATTGAAAAAGAATGTTTTTCCGCACCGTGGTCAAAGAACGGAATTTCCGAGGAGCTTGACAACGAAAACGCTCATTTTCTTGCGGCTGTCTGTGACAACAGAGTTCTCGGATATATCGGAGTTCATGAGGTTTGCGGCGAAGCTTACATTGACAACATTGCCGTCCGCTCCGAATACAGACAGCTCGGTCTGGGCGAAAAGCTCCTGATTGCGGCTCAGGAGGGTGCATTCTCACGAAAGTGCGAGTTCATCTCCCTTGAGGTACGCAAAAGTAATTCCGCCGCCTTATCGCTTTATGAAAAGCTCGGCTACGAAAAGGTCGGAGAACGCAAGAATTTCTACACCGATCCGCAGGAGGATGCGGTGATAATGACATTGAAAGAATGTGATAGCTAATGAAAATATTATCGTTGGAATCCTCGTGTGACGAGACTGCGGCGGCTGTCGTTGAGGACGGCAGAAAGGTGCTGTCAAGCGTTGTCGCTTCACAGGTGCAGGAGCATATCATCTACGGCGGAGTTGTGCCCGAAATAGCTTCACGCCGCCATGTCGAAGCGGTTTCGGGCGTTGTCAAAAAAGCTCTCGGCGACGCAGGCTGTACTCTCGGCGAAATATCCGCCATTGCCGTGACCTACGCTCCGGGACTTATCGGTGCGCTTTTGGTCGGTGTAAATTATGCAAAAGGTCTGTCGCTTGCAAGCGGTATTCCGCTTGTTCCCGTACACCACCTGCGTTCTCACATTGCCGCAAACTACATAAGCCACCCTAGGCTTGAGCCTGAATTTCTCTGTCTTGTGGTTTCGGGCGGTCACAGCCATATTGTTGAGGTCAAGGATTACACAAAATTTAAAATTATCGGCTACACCCATGACGATGCGGCGGGCGAAGCGATGGACAAAGCGGCAAGGGCAATGGGACTGCCCTACCCCGGCGGACTTAACCTTGACCGTGTTGCCAAGGACGGCGATCCGACGGCGTACAAGATGCCGCATCCGAGAGTTGACGGCGCACCGTACGATTTCAGCTTTTCGGGACTTAAAACTGCCGCTCTTAACACAATAAACATCGCAAAGCAAAAGGGAGAGGAAATTAACATTCCCGATCTCGGTGCTTCCTACATCAAGGCGGTCGTCAGATGCCTGACCGAGAACACGGAAAAGGCGGCAAAGGATCTCGGATACAAAAAGATCGTGCTTGCAGGCGGAGTTTCGGCAAACTCCGTGCTTCGCAGAGATATGGAAGCTCTGTGCAAAAGGAACGGCTGGCAGCTTTACGCTCCCGAGCTTAAATACTGCGGCGATAACGGCGCAATGGTCGGAGCACAGGGCTATTTTGAATTTATAAACGGCAACACCGCCGATATGTCGCTCAACGCCTACGCAACGATGAGCATTGAATAAAAGAACAGGCTGTTGCTCATTAAAAGCACAGCCTGTTTTCATAATCATTCTGTTTTCGCTCAAGCAGACATTTTCTTCATCAAACGAAAAAGCAGTCTGAACATTCCGTATTTCAGCAGTCGGAATTTCAGCACCGTTTTCCTGCTCGAATTGAAATCGGCTTCTCTGCCGACGGCAATTTTATAAATCTCTGTATCGGTCACGCTTTTCAGCGTACCGATTTTTTCTTTTTCGGTCATATCGGAGTCCGACAGCGCAAGAAGCAAGGTGTTCACAACCTTTCTCGCATAGGCTCGCCACATGGCGTCCGTTTCACCGTCAAGACAGCCGTCCTCCTCCATCATTTGCCTGACGTCGAAGATCGAATCGGAGTTAAGCCGAAACGATTTCAGGTCATACCCGTGAGAAAGACTTGTGACGATATTTCTGTAATGGTACATCGGTTTTTTTATATAATAACCGACCTTCATCTCGTGTACCTGAACGGCAGACTGAAACCAGTCCTCACCGTGACACATCGGCAGATATTTTTCATATCCGAAAGCCTTGCCATAGCCTTCCCTCTTACAGCACTTTGTGCAAAGGGAATTCATACATCTGTTCAAAAGTATAAGATATAACTGCTTCTTGTTTCTTTCATCGAACAGACCGTCGGTTTCAGCCATTTCCTTGACCGTGACCTTTCCCGTTTCTTCGTCAAAAATCGACAGGTCAAAAAGAACAAGATCACAGCCGTGTCCGGTGATTATTCCGTCAACCGTCTCGATCAGATCAGGGTCAATGATATCGTCGCAGTCAACTGTCAGAATGTAATCCCCCGTTGAGTTTTCAAAGGCGGTTCGCCTTGCTCGGTTCACTCCGTGATTTTTCTTGTGTATGACCTTCACCCTTGAATCCTTTGCGGCATATTCGTCGCAGATCGCTCCGCTCGAATCTGTCGAGCCGTCGTTCACGGCAACAATCTCGAAGTCGCCACAGGTCTGGGCAAGAACGGAATCGAAACATTCGGCAAGATATTTTTCGCAGTTATAAACTGTTATCAGCACGCTGTATTTCGGCATGCGGTCACCTCTTCTTAGTGAATCGGAATTCGCTTATCATAAAGCCGTCAAGCGGCTCGGTTATTTCAAGATCGGCGCATCCGTTTTGCAGATATTTCTTCGGGATATCGTAAACAATACTCTGATATCCACCTGCAAGGTATTTCTTCTCATATTCCTCGTCACGTCTGCCGCCAAACTGCGCTCCGTCGTGGACAACGTTGCCGTTGACTGTAACCTTATGATGAATGATCTTATCATTCGGACGGGATTTGTAGGTCACTCTCAGCTCGTAATCTCCGCCCGTCAGACCTGCAACCTTGCAGTCGAAATTAAAGTGGTCGTAAACCTTGGTCATACACATCGGCAGAGCCGCATCGGCATTGTCGTCGCCTCGGAAATTCATATAAAATTCGCCCTTTTGCTTTCCGGCAACCTCAAAGCCCTGCTCTGCAAAAGAGAAATAATACTCGTCCTTCGCCACCTTGTTCCTGTCAATTATATCAGTCATATATTCCCTGTCGGGATGCTGTTCAAGCTTTTTGAGAAGATACTGTCTGTCGGTTACGGGCATATCTATCGTGTCGAGCGTACAGCCTCTTTCAACGCCCATTCCGCCGAAATGCTCAACGTCAAGCTGCATACCTATCAGATTGAAAAGACTTTCGGCAAGAGGGAAAAGTCTGTCCCTCAGCTTCTTGTATTCCGCAGAAAAATCGGTTGAGAGGATCTCCTTGGCTTTCTCAAGCTCGCCCTTTCTTATCTGAGTTTTCGCATCGTCTATCAGATCAAGCTCAAAAATTCTGCGGTCACGGACGATCTTGTCACAGATTGCACGGAAAAGCAAGAGGACAAATCTCCAGTTTTCCTCAAGCTTATCGGTTTTCATTTTCATAAGAGTGTTGAAAACATTATCGACCGATGAATTTTCGGCAGGATCGCCGTTCCAGTTCTGCTCCAATCCGAAAATAACGTCAACCATCTTTTCGGTATCGGCTTCGGGGAAGAACGAACGGGCATAATCCCTGAGAATTTCACGAAGCTCGCTGTCGGGATCAAAGTCCAATGCACCGAAAACGAACTTGTTTACATCATCGTTGACGCCCTCGGAATAGGAAACGCTGCCGCAGACGTACTGCTTTGTGAGCCTGTGGACAAGCCTGTACTCGCTCGGACGGGGATTGACAGCCTCACGGCTGAGCGTTGAGGCATATGCATAGTGCCAGTCCTCACGGTCAAAGTGTACGGGTATCTCACAGCGTACATTATGACCTACATCGGGGTAGTAACGGATCGGGTATTTCAAATCAATTGAACGGCGCATTGTATCAAGCGTAAACGGATGATTCGGTCCGTAGACAACGCCGTCAATCTCCTCGGGCAGCTTCGCCATTTCTTTAATAAACCTGTCGCCCCAGTCATCATATTCGTGCGGTGCCTGAGCCGACGGCCAAAGCTCCATATCTGGGAAGTGCTTGTTAAGCTCCTCCTTTACGGTCTTACAGCGCTTGAAAAAGTCCTCAGCCTGCAGGTCGCCCGGATCGCCTCCCGGAGGGAAAAAGATATTAAATTCAGGAATATCCTTGCAGTTTTCAACAAGATATTCCGCACTTTCGCCGTCGCTTCGCTTGCTTGTAAAAGGACTCCACATTGAAAAATCAATATCGAGTCTCTGACAAATTGCCGATTTGAGCCTTGTAATCTCCTCAAAGCTATATTTCATCAGCTTTGTCGGCTTCTCGTCCTTACCGAGACACCCCTCGACCGTGTTCATACCGAACATCATAAGATCTCTGATATATCTTTCGTACTGCTTCTCGCTCCACGCCTCATATGTATTGTTCATATCGGTGTAGCTGAGCTGATGACCTCTGACCGGCATATAAGGCGAATAGTCGCCGCTGATATCCTTAGTCAGCACAAGCTCACCGTCACGGACAACGCTCTTTCTGAGAAACATCGAGTAGCCGTAGATCAGACTTCGAAGACGGTGCGCTGTGACGGTTATTTTTTTTGAGTCCTGCTCAATTCGGAAATCCTCGCTTTCGCTCTCGTTAAAAAGCTTCAGTTCAATATAACATTCGCCCTCGGGCTTGCTTGCAACAACGGGAGCCTTGCCCGTTCTCATTTCAAGCTCCTCGGCAAAAAGCTCTGCGGCAAAAACTTCCTTTTCCTTTGACGCAGAAATCAAAATATCCTTAAAAACATAATTCAAATCATCACGACCTTGATTATTTTATAAATTTAGTATATCATAAACTAAGTTGACTAAGCAATAGAAAGCGATGAAATAATGATCGAAAAAATAAACGAAAATAACGTATGGAATTCGTTAAAGGAAACAGAACTTCCGATCGTAATTTACGGAATGGGCAACGGTGCGGATATGATAATCGACAGACTTGAAGCACTCGGTGTAAGCGTTGCCGATATTTTTGCAAGCGACGAATTTGTCAGAGGTCACGCTTTCCGGGGAAAACGTGTGCTTAAGTACTCCGAGGTCACGGAAAAATACGACGATTTCGTCATAGTAATGGCCTTTGCGGTTCACGACAGAAAGATGCTTGAGCGTGTTCGGGAGCTTGCAAAAAAGCACGCCCTGTATTTTCCCGATGTTCCCGTTGTCGGCGACGGTGTTTTTACAAGAGAATATGTTGAGGAGCATAACGCCGACTTTGACGAAGCCTATTCTTATCTCAGCGACGAAAAATCAAGAAAAAGCTTTGTGGATATCCTCAATTTTAAAGTCAGCGGAAAGGTTGAATATCTATTTGACTGCGAGACCGAAAAAGATTATGTTTACCGCAATTATCTCCGCCTCGGCTCTGAGGAAATGCTGATGGATCTCGGAGCATACGACGGCGACACGATCAGGGAATTTCTCAATGTGACCGACGGAAAATACAGTAAGATTTATGCTGTCGAAGCCGACAGAAAAAATTATAATAAGCTCACGAAAAATACGGCTGAGCTTGAAAACACAGAAACCTTCAATCTTGCCGCATGGGACAAAAAAGAAATCCTGCATTTTGAAAAAAAGAAAGGCAGAAACTCAAAGCTTTCCTCTGTGGGAAAAACGGAAATCCCTGCCGACAGCGTTGACAACATTCTCGGCGGCAGGAAGATAACTCTTTTGAAAATGGATATTGAGGGAAGTGAAGAAAAGGCTCTCATCGGCGCAGAAAAAACGATCCGCCGTTACAAGCCTAAACTCTATATCTGTGCTTATCACCGCAACAGCGATATGTTTCTTTTACCGAAAAAGATTCATGAGCTTTGCCCCGAATATAAAATCCATTTTGCCCATCACCCATATGTCCCTGCATGGGAATCAAATTTTTATTGTGATATTGATTAAACGTTTGCTTCGTGGTATAATGAAGCGCATTTATAATTAGGGGAGTGAATAAATGAGTAATCCAAGGGGAAGAGCTTTGCCCGATCTTTTGTCGATGTATTTCGTAATGCTGATACTCCACAGTCTGGATGTTCTTTTTTTGAAATCCGATCTGACGGTTCTCGGCGAAAACTTCTATGCACATTTTCTCTGCTTTACCGTTATGGTAATGCTGGTTATTTTCAAGAGAGAACGCATAAGAAATCTCGGAATAAGCAATAAAAAAGAAAAATTTATATCCGCCGCAATATTCGGCACAATCTTTTCAACCGTGCCTCTGCTTGCAATTCTTGCAGGCGAGCTTGCCGTTGCAAGAGCTTTTGTACCTCAGGCAATCAATATCAGCTTCAAAACCCCGAATATCAGCTTCGTTGAAAGCAACGGAAATTTGTCGCCTGCCTCCTGCGTCATCATATTTTTTTCTACAACGCTGTTTGCGGCTTGCTTTAAAGAAATGTATTTCCGAGGCATCCTGCTTCACAAGCTCGGAAAGCTCGCAAAGTTCAGAAGCGCAAATATCTTTCAGGCGATGCTTTACACCGCATTTGTTATCCCTCTGTTTTTGAGAGATTTCTCTGACAAAGAAAACGAAAAAACTCCCGCAGTAATCGTTTTGACAATACTGTTTTACCTTGCACACGAGTTTGTTACAGGAATAAAATGGGGAATAATGGCTAAGGTAAGCGGAGCCGCCTATATGTCAATCATCGACCATACCCTTTATGCTTTCCTGTCCTGCAGCCTTGTTACCGTCGGACATTCCTCAACAGAACCGGTTATTATGTTCAATATGATCTGCACTCAACTTGTTTCGCTTCTTCTCGTTTATCTTTACGGCAGAAAGAAGCTGAAAAAGAACAGAGATGAGGAGGATCAAAAGGAGAAAGAAGAAATGGAAAGCGAAAGAAAAGCGCCGAAGCTTGATACCGACTACGAAAAAAAGGCTATGGAGGAGGCTTTGCGTGCAGAGCAGAGCAAAAGCCTGTATTCCGCAGATATTATTCAGGACGCCGAGGAAATAAGTCCTGATCAATTCAAAGATATTGTCCGCTCCGCCGACAAATCCTCACATTCCGAGGTCGAGGATATGCCCGAGGAAGAAATTGACGATTTTCTGAAAAACTTCGGAAAGCCTCAGCATCACTATAATCCTCCGGAGGATAAAAAGCCGCCGAAAAAAGAAGATCTCAATTTCGACGTTGACGATTTTCTTAAAGACTTTACAAATAAAGAATAAATAAACGCAAAAAAGAGCCGCATCGTTATCCGATTTCAACGGATATGATACGGCTCTCAATTATTGCTGTTTATGCCTCTTCTTTCATCTTTGCAAAGCACTCGCTGCAATATACGGGACGGTCCTCTCTCGGACGGAACGGAACCTTTGCTACTCCGCCGCAGCTTGCACAGGTAGCTTCAAACATCTCACGCTCGCCTCTTGCTGCGTTCTTTCTTGCGTCACGGCAAGCCTTGCAGCGCTGAGGCTCGTTAACAAAGCCTTTCTCAGCATAGAACTCCTGCTCACCTGCGGTAAAAGTAAACTCCTGACCGCAATCCTTACATACCAGTATTTTGTCTTCGTACATGATCTCTTACCTCGCTAAAAATTTTTTATTTATGTCCGATGCACGTCTTTGGACGCTATGTACCGCACGGACACATTTTGGTATCATTTTTCCTTGAGCTTCTTTCTTGCTCTTTGCAAAGCATTGTCAACACTTTTGACGCTTATAGAAAGCACTTCGGCAATAGAACTGTAATTATGACCTCCGATATGGAGCCTGAGCACATCTTTTTCAAGCGGCGTCAGCTTTTTTTCAATACTTTCGTTCAGCTCCTCAAAGCGTTCCCGCATATCCATGATCGTCTGCGGATCCGACAGGCAGTCGCTGATATCGACCTCGTCAATATCCACATATCCGTTCAGCGGAATATGCTTCTTTCGCAGTTGGGCGTGTACCGCACTTTTGATGCGGTTGGAAATACAGACCGACGCAAAGGTTTCAAACCTTGCTTCCGCATTTGTATCGAATCCGTACACAGCCCCGAGAAGACCTATCATTCCCTCCTGAATAAGATCGCTGCGAGTCATCGGACAGCGTCCGACATAACCTGTAGCAATGCTTTCAACAGTCGGTGCGAAAGCAGAAATCAGTTCATTCATTGCTGCTTTATCGCCGTAACGTGCCGCATAAACTAAATCCGATTTTATCGGAGCTTTGTTCATACGCACACCTCACAGGACTAAGATACGCCTATATAATATCCCATTAACAAATCATTGTCAACAAAAAAAGTTTGTTTTGCCCAATTTTTGAAGATTATAACAAAACGAGGAGTGTGTTTTTGGTCGTTTTAACAATTATTTTTTTGCGATATTGAATAATAATATTTTAAATGCACAAAGTTGATGTATTTTTACTGCATTTTAAAATGCTAAAAAAGCATTGAATTTGACTTTTTTCGTTTAATCCTGTATAATTACCGCAAGGATGTGATCGTATGAAAAATGAGGAAATTCTCGTCTCCGTAATCATTCCGGCATACAATGCAGAAAAGTATATTGCCTTCTGTCTTGACACCGTTACGTCGCAAACTCACAGTAATCTGGAGATCATTGTCGTTGACGACGGTTCAAAGGATTCAACAGGAAAAATATGCGACGAATATGCCGAAAATGACTCCCGTATCAAGGTTATACATCAGGAGAATAAGGGCTTGTCTGCCGCAAGAAACGCCGCATTAGATATAATGCATGGTGAATACATAGCATTTATTGACAGCGACGATTTTATAGATCCTAAGTATGTTGAAACTCTTTTAAAAATGTGTGTGGATAATAATAGTCTGATATCCGCTTGTTTGGCACTGGACACATCTGAAAGAAAACTTGCCGATTTAGGGATGAACAACAAAACGAAAACGATTGCAAGCCTCCAACTGCTGCAAGATCTATCACATCTCGATTTGTATTGTGACACGGTTATTTCAAAAATGTTTGCCGGCAGTTTATTTAAAACGCTGCGTTTTCCGGTTGGCATTATTTATGAAGACTCATACATCATCTTAAGCCTCATCGAGAAAGCAAAAAACATTACCTTTTCGGAAGATACTCTATACTATTACTTTCTCTCACCCAACAGTATAATACGATCATCCTTTTCCGGGAAGAACTTGGATATACTATTGGCATACGATCAAAAAATAAAGGTGTTGAAACGAAACGGCTGTGAAAAATCACTTCAAAGAGTTTATTCTGAATACATTTATAGGGTGGCACGAATGAAAGGTCTGCTGAAATATTCGCCGAATTTTACACCCGAACGGAAAAAGGAAAAAATGAAAGCACTAAATGACAAATATAAAGAACTTAGTAAGATAAACAAAAATAATCCTTACTTTAACGGAAGAACAAAGCTCGTGACGGAATTGCTTTATTATTTCCCTATTATTAAGAAGTTCAGAAACACCACGGAGGGATAAACTTGACAGGATTTATTTTCCTTGACAAGCCGAAGGATATCACGTCTTTCGTTGCCGCAAACAAGCTCAAGAGAATACTGAATGTCAAAAAGACAGGTCATACGGGAACGCTTGATCCGATGGCAACGGGTGTTCTTCCCGTTATGCTCGGAGGAGCAACAAGATTTTCTCAATACCTGCCAACCCACGACAAAGCATACCGTGCAAAAATTCTCCTTGGCACAGTAACGGATACCCTCGATATAACGGGTACCGTGATAAAAAGAAGTAAAGTCAACGTTTCCGCTGAAAGGCTTGAAGAAGTAATTAAACATTTTATCGGTGAAATCAGTCAGCTTCCGCCGATGTATTCAGCCGTATCCAAGGACGGAGTACGGCTTTACAAGCTCGCCCGTCAGGGCATTGAGATTGAACGTGAAGCGAGGAACGTGATTATCCATTACATAAAGCTCCTTGATGTTCCGGATGCAAATAATGAATTTGAGATCGAGGTCTCTTGCAGTGCAGGAACATATATACGCTCTCTCGCCTCGGATATCGGAGAGGCTCTCGGCTGCGGAGCGACGATAGCAGAGCTTCGGCGCATTGAAGCCAACGGAATATCTATTGAAAAAACCGTAACCCTCGAAGCCGTGCAGAAATATGCCGACGAGGGACGCATTGCCGAGCTTATCACACCGTGCGATGTTATGCTCGGATGTTATCCTGCGGTCAACATCAGCGAAAAACAGGCCGTCCGTTTTGAAAACGGCGGAGAACTCGACCTCAAAAGAATAAGAGGAGAAAAAAAAGACGGCTTCTGCCGTGTTTATTCTCCCGAAAAGAAATTTCTCGGTCTCGGCAGGATCAGTCTGCCCGAGAACACTTTATTTGTTGAAAAGAAATTGGTCTATTGAGGTGTTTTTAAATGAAATGGTTTATTTTTTCTATTATAGCTCTGCTCTGCTGGAGCTTTTCGGATCTTTTTTCAAAGCTCGGCTGTGCCGATTCAAGAGACAAGCACAGCGCACTTAAAATGGTCACCGCAGTCGGCGTTGTTATGGGTATCCACGCAGCATACACATTGATTTTCACCGACGTTGAATTTACATTCAAAACAATGCTCACATATCTTCCCGTATCGCTTCTCTACATTTCGTCGATGACGATAGGATATGTCGGACTTCGCTTTATCGAGCTTTCAATCTCCTCCCCCATCTGCAATTCATCGGGCGCATTGGTGTCCGTGATCTGCATTATCACGGGTGCGGTTCTCGTCAATGTCCAGTATGTTGCGATTGCCCTCGTTGCGGTCGGCGTTGTCGGATTGGGAATTGCAGAGATGACCGAGGACGACGATCTGAGAAAAGCTCGTCAAAGCAAGAGCAATTACAAGTACACAAAGAGTTTTCTTGCAATTCTTTTGCCGGTTATTTACTGTCTTCTTGATGCGCTCGGAACCTTTGCGGACAGCCTTGTTCTTGAAAAGCTTGACGAGGACGCCGCAAATACGGCATATGAGCTTACCTTCCTCATCTGCGGCATAATCTGCTTCATCTATGTAAAATTCATCAAGAAGGACAAGTTCCTTCCGAAAAAGGAAGCTCCGAAATACATCGGTGCGGCATTTGAAACGGCAGGTCAGTTTGCATATATCTATGCCCTTGCCGACAGCGAGCACGTCGCTCTTTCCGCTCCGATCATTTCCGCATACTGTGCCGCCTCCGTGCTCTGGGGCAGAATTTTCCTGAAAGAGAAGCTTTCATGGAAGCATTATCTTTGCATTTTCCTGACCGTAGCCGGAATTGTAATCCTCGGAATTTACGACGCATAAAAGCTTTTAACGATTGGCTCTATGTCAATAGTTGGGGTAAAAAAACCCAAAAAATGAAAAGAAATAAAGGCAGTGGCAGGAAAGTCGCTGCCTTAAATTATGAAAACATATGTAAAATG
>JAEDFL010000017.1 GCA_016292785.1 Clostridiaceae bacterium
GAGGTCGCAAGCAAAAAATCTTTGAAAAAGCAGGGCAAATTCGTCGAGAAGGGTATTGACGAGGGCTGGAAAACAACTAAGGACGGTCAGTTTGCCTGCTACGGAATAACAAAATCGGAAATCACAAGCTGTTATATGTACAGCGTTGAAAATCAGAAAGCGGATACCGTTGCCGATTCTGTTGAGGAGTTCTTTCCTCCGTCGGTCGGCAATACGGTCTATTTCACACGCAGGAGCGGCAGCGTTTATTCTCTCCACAGGGCGAAATACGGCGAAAACAGCGAGAATGTCGCAAGCGGTATCAGCCATGTGAAATACAGCGCCGATGATAACGACTGCGAAATCATTTACACTCAGGCTACGGGAAGCGGAACGGATGTCAATATTTATTCCGTCAAGGAGCTTGAAGAGCCTGTCTGTATCTGCAAGGGCGTCAGCGAGGTTTACCTCAACGACTATTCCTACAACGGAAATCTTTATTATTTCACAAAGAACACTTCAAACGTTAACTGGCAGGATTTTATTACCGATAATTACTATGAAAACGACCTGAAAATTCAGAGACCTGTTGAAAGCGACTACATGGTTGAAAAGGGCTTCATCTTCAAGAGAAAAGTGCTTGACACCACAAGATACAATGCGGCGCTTCATCAGTACGAGCTTAAAGCGATCAGGGACGAAATCAGAGAGGAGCTTAACAAGCTTGATCTCGGACTTGCGGTTCGTGACGAATACACCTGCTTTGCTTACAGCAGAGGAAGCTCACACAGGCTTGCAACGGGCGTGACGCTGGAAAACATTGTCGAATTTGCCAAGGACGGAGATCCGAGACTGATTTTCAGGAAATCCGTTATCGGAATCGGAAACAGTATCACAATGGACGAGCTTGCCGAGATCACAACAAAATCGAACGTCCAGAAAGCGATGGACTATATCCGCAATGTTGTGCAGAACTCCTATGATGTCAGCGACAGCTGCTTCTATTCGTGGTATAACGGAAGCAGGGTGCTTGAATATGAGGTCAACGGCTATGACCTTGAGCGCACGGGCTTTGTGTTCTCGGACGGCGGCGAGCTTTATGCGGTTTCGGAAAGCGAGCTGTATTTCAATCAGCCCGAAAATTCCGAGATGAGCAGTAAGCGTCTTATCGACTCGAATGTGTCCGACTGTGTTTCCGTCGGAAGCTCGATGTATTATGAAAAGCTTGATGCAACGGGAACAAAGACTCTGTATAAATTCACACCCAAGGGTGGCAAGGCAGAGGTCTGCAAAAATCTGTATTCTTATTTTGCGGTCAGCGATACGTTCGTTATCGTCCTCACAAGGCAGGACAATTCTGAAGATCTTATGTCCGTCGGAATTTATGACGGAAAAGGCTATGCGGTTGTTGACAGCGACCTGAGCCTGAATAATTTTATATACAGCGGACAGTCGTTTGCATATATCAAAAATTATAAGAGCGGAAGCGGTGAGCTTTACAGCTATTCGCTGACGAACGGAGCCGTCAAGTGCGGCGACGGTGTAACGCAAATTCTTTATTTCGGATAATTCGGCGGAAAGGATGGTCACAGCTATGAAAGAGGAAGTTCTTTTTAAAAAGACTCCGTTCGGCGGATTTGACAGAGAATCGGTTATCAATTACATTCAACAGCTCAAAAAGACGCAGTTGGAATATAAAAATATAATATCGGACAAGGACAGACTTGTCAGAAATCTGACTGAGGAAAACACCGAGCTGAAGCATACTGCGGAAAGTCTTTCTTCCGAGCTTGAGGAACAAAGATTAAAGTGTGCCGAGGCTGAGGAGAGAGCGGAAAAGCTGAGCGAAAAATGCGACGAGCTTGAAAAGAAGGCGGCGGAGTCGGCTGATAAAAAAGCGGCTGAGGAAACGATAGAACGCTGTGACAAGCTTGTTGAGTCGGCTGAGGCTGCGGCGGCAAAGCTTCGCAAGAATGCTCAGTCACAGATTAAAAAAGCGGCGAAGAAGCTTGAAAAAGCAAAGTCCGATCCCGAAAAGGCGGAAAAAATTCTTCAGCAGCTTATCCAGGAGTTGAGTTAATGGCAGAATATATATTGGACGCCTCCGAGCTTAAAGAGAAGGCGTCCGAGCTTCACGCAGGCGACAGGGTTATTCTTTCCGGAGTTGTCTATACTTCCCGTGACGCGGCTCACAAAAGAATAGTCAAGCTCATAGAGGAGGGCGGAGAGCTTCCTTTTGACCTTGACGGCGCTTGTATATATTACGCAGGACCTACGCCTGCGCCGAAAGGCTTGCCGATAGGCTCGTGCGGCCCGACAACATCGGGCAGAATGGATCCGTTTGCACCCCTGCTTCTTGACAGGGGATTGGCGGCGATGATCGGCAAGGGCGGCAGAGACAAGGCGGTCTGCGATGCGATTGTGCGGAACAAAGCGGTATATCTCTGCGCCGTCGGCGGTGCAGGTGCGCTTGCCGCAAGGTGTGTTAAGGAATGTAAGGAGATTGCCTTTTTCGATCTCGGATGTGAATCGGTCAAAAGGATCGTACTCGATAAATTCCCGCTGATAGTCGGCATTGACTGTCATTCGGGCAGCCTTTTCAAATGAAAATAACTATAATTTACATAATTACGGAGGTAAAAAAGTAATGAAAGGAATCATTCTTGCAGGAGGATCGGGCACACGCCTTTATCCTTTGACAATGGTTACCAGTAAGCAGCTTTTGCCGGTTTATGACAAACCGATGATTTATTATCCGCTTTCAACCTTGATGCTTGCAGGCATCAGAGAAATCCTCATTATTTCAACACCGGACGATACCCCTAAGTTTGAACGTCTGCTCGGAACGGGACACCAGTTCGGTCTGAAGCTTTCCTATGCCGTTCAGGAGCATCCCGACGGACTTGCCCAGGCGTTCATCATCGGCGAAAAATTCATCGGCAAGGACAGCGTCGCCATGGTGCTCGGCGACAACATTTTCTACGGAAGCGGTTTCGGTCATATGCTCAGGCAGGCGGCTCAGAACACAAACAGAGCTACGGTTTTCGGCTACTATGTTGACAATCCCGAGGCATTCGGCGTTGTTGAATTTGACAAGAGAGGCAAGCCGAAAAAGATTGTTGAAAAGCCGAAAGAGCCTAAGTCAAATTATGCAATCACCGGTCTATATTTCTACGACAACAGGGTTGTTGAGTATGCCAAGAGCCTTAAACCCTCGGCAAGGGGCGAGCTGGAGATAACGGATATCAACCAGATCTACCTTGAAAACGGCGACCTTGACATCAAGCTGATGGGCAGAGGCTTTGCATGGCTTGACACGGGAACGGTCGATTCCCTTATGGAGGCGGCAAACTTTATCCGCACGATAGAAAAGCTTCAGGGTATACAGATCTCCGCCCCGGAGGAGATCGCCTACAATATGCGCTGGATCTCCAAGAAAACTCTTATCGAGTCGGCACAGCAGTACGGCAAATCACCCTACGGCCAGCACCTTATGAGGGTTGCCGAGGGTAAGATCATGTATTCGGAAAAGCAGGGCGAGCGTCCTCGCTGGGGTACGGAAAACGAGCCGCCGAATGCGACCGAAAAAATGTGAGAAAGGGAATGACTTAATTGAAAGCATATGATACAGATATCAGCGGAGCAATAATAGTTAAACCCGATGTGTTCGGTGATAACCGAGGCTGGTTTATGGAGTCCTACTCCAAGAGAAAGCTTGCTGAGATAGGTATTGACGTTGATTTTGTTCAGGATAACAGATCTTTTTCTGCTGAAAAAGGAACTCTCAGGGGACTTCACTGTCAGGTAAATCCCACGGCGCAGAGCAAGCTTTTGACCTGCGTCAGAGGCGAGATTATGGACGTTGCGGTCGATATCCGTGAAGGCTCTCCGACCTATATGAAATGGACTTCCGTTATCCTCAGCGAAGAAAACAAGAAATCATTTTTTATTCCTAAGGGTTGCTTGCACGGCTTTGTTACCCTCACCGATAACGTTGAGGTTATGTATAAGGTCGATGAGTTTTACTGCCCAGAGGACGACAGGAGTATTCGCTTTGACGATCCCGAAATCGGAGTTGACTGGGGAATTGATACTCCCATACTCTCCAAGAAGGATATGTCTGCGCCGCTTTTGAAGGACAGCGACGTCAAATTTACCTTTTAATGCGGCGGAAAGGAAAAGTCAAGAACTATGAAAATACTTGTTACGGGCTATAACGGTCAGCTCGGCTACGATGTTGTTAAGGAGCTGAACTCCCGTTCTGTTGAATGCAGGGGAGTTGACAGGGAGGATTTTGACATTACCGACCGTGACGAAACCGTCGGATATATCTGCGACTATGCTCCCGATGCGGTAATTCACTGTGCGGCATATACCGCCGTGGACAGAGCCGAGGACGACGAAGAAAATTGCCGCAAGGTCAATGCCGACGGGACGGAGAACATCGCAGTTGCCTGCGAAAAGCTCAGGGCGAAAATGCTCTATGTAAGCACAGACTACGTTTACGGCGGCGACGGAGAAGCTCCCTTTGAAACGGACAGCCCGACAAATCCGAAAAATGTTTACGGCGTTACAAAGCTTGAGGGCGAGAAAGCCGTAATGAAATATATCGACAAATTTTTTATTGTCCGCACCTCGTGGGTGTTCGGAATCAACGGCAATAATTTTGTCAAAACGATGCTCAGGCTCGGTGACGAAAAGGAAAACCTGAATGTTGTCTGCGATCAGGTCGGCTCACCGACCTACACTCCGGATCTTGCAAGGCTTATCTGCGATCTGATCGTGACGGAGAAGTACGGAATATATCACGGAACCAACGAAAACTTCTGCTCATGGGCGGAGTTTGCGGCAGAGATAATGAAACTCGGCGGTAAAAAAACGGTTATCAATCCCGTTCCCTCGTCAGAGTATCCCACAAAAGCCGAAAGACCGCATAATTCAAGGCTCAGCAAAAAATGCCTTGACGAAGCAGGCATAAAAAGATTGCCGACATGGCAGGACGCATTGAAAAGATTTTTAAAAGAAATGAGTGGATAATTGTGAAATTAACTCTTGTTGTACCGTGCTTTAACGAAGAGGAAAGCATAATCAATTTTTACAGCGAGGTCACTCGTGTATTCAAAGATAAGGTTGAAGACTACGAGCTGGTCTTTGTAAACGACGGCAGCCGTGATAAGACACCTGAACTGCTCAGAGCTATATATGAGAGGGCGGATAATGTCAAGGTTGTGAATTTCTCCCGCAACTTCGGCAAGGAGGCGGCGATCTATGCCGGCTTGAAGATGTCGGGCGGCGATTACACCTGCGTTATCGATGCCGATCTTCAGCAGCGCCCCGAGGTCGTGCTCGAGATGAAAGAGATCCTTGACAGCAACGAGGATATCGACTGCGTAGCTGCTTATCAGGGCGAGCGCAAGGAGAGCAAGCTGCTCATTTTCTTCAAGGATAATTTCTATAAGATAATCAATAAAATGTCCGACGTGGAGCTTTATCCCGGCGCAAGCG
Organism: Clostridiaceae bacterium; assembly: GCA_016292785.1. GTDB lineage: Bacteria > Bacillota > Clostridia > Oscillospirales > Acutalibacteraceae > CAG-488. The sequence continues at coordinate 5,485 of JAEDFL010000017.1, forward strand.
ATTTTCGCCTGATGCGCCGTCAGATGCTTGACTCGGTGCTTGAGATGTCGGAGTACAGCCGTTTTTCAAAGGGAATATTTTCCTTTGTCGGCTACAACACGAAGTACATTCCGTACGAGGTTCAGGAACGTGCCGCAGGAAAGTCCAAGTGGTCGTTTATGAAGCTGTTCAGATATGCGATTGAGGGCATAGTCGGCTATTCAACGGTTCCGCTCAAGGCGGCTTCCTATGCGGGAATAGGTCTGATGGGAATTTCCGTACTTTATCTCATCATTGCGCTGATAGTCGGTGCTGTGGTTGGGGAAATCACAAGTGCCGTTGCGATAATCACGCTTTTGCTTTTCCTCGGCGGACTTAATTCCCTCTTCCTCGGAATTATCGGCGAATACCTTTCAAGAACGTATTTGCAGGTCAAAGACAGACCTATTTATATAGCCAAAGAAATTCTCAATTACGAAGATAAAGGAGAAGACTGATGAAGCATTACGAATCACTTATTATCGGACATATCACAATGGATCATGACACCGATTATCTCGGAAACGAAACCAATGCAATCGGCGGAGCGGTTATTTATTCCTCTGCTTCCGCTTATGCTCTCGGTCACAAGGTTGCCGCATTGACGAAGATCAATCCTGCCGACAGCGAGAGACTTACATATTTTACAATCCCCAAGGAGGATATTTACTGCATTATGTCGGAGTCCTCCTGTACGATGGATAATCAGTATTTCACCGCCGACAAGGAGCGCAGAAAATGTATGTGCATCAGCGTAGGCACTCCGTTCTCAATCGACGATATTCCCGAAGATGTTGAGGCGGATATCTACCACTTTGCAGGACTTGTTTACGGCGATTTTACGAACGAAATGATGATTGAAGCGTCAAAGAGGGGCAAGGTTGCCGTTGATGTTCAGGCACTTCTCCGCCATGTAAACCTTGAGGATCACACAATGTTTTTTGAGGACTGGAAAGAGAAGAAAGAGGTACTGCCTTACATTGATTTCCTCAAGACCGATGCTGCCGAAGCGGAAATACTCACGGGACTTACCGACAGGTACGAGGCCGCAAAGCTGCTTTATTCATGGGGCGCAAAGGAAGTTGTAATCACGCACAATACCGAGGTCATAGCCTATGACGGCAAGGACTTCTGCTCCGTTCCGATCCGTGCAAGAAACCTCAGCGGACGCACGGGACGAGGAGATACGACTTTCGCCGCATATATGACGGAAAGGCTCACCCACTCGATGAAGGACTCCCTGCTTTACGCAACCGCAACTGTTTCTAACAAGATGGAAATACCCGGACCTTTCAAGGCAACAAGAGCCGACGTTGAGAAATATATCGACGAGTTTTATTCGGATATAAAATGAAAACCGACGGTGAATTGAGAGAAACTAACCTGATAAGAGCAAGGAAAGAACGGATATGGTACTGGGATACCGTGAAGTTCATAATGATTCAGTTGGTTGTGATCGGACATTTTGCCGAGCGGATAATGAGCTTTGACGATCCGACATTCCTGTCAGTAAAGCTGTTTATCTATTCGTTTCATATGCCGATTTTCATATTTATCTTCGGTCTGTTCTTTAAAGAAAAGAATTTCCTTAGAAAAATATGGTTTTATATCATATCTGGCTATCTGCTTAAAGGTCTGCTGTGCCTTTCTTGGTGGGCAATAACGGGGAAAACCTCATTCCGACTGTTTTATGACAGCGGCGTTCCGTGGTTTATGTTCGTCCTCGCTTGGTACACGCTTATTGCGTGGCTGTTTAGAAAGGTTGACAAACGCATAGTCCTTGCAATTTCGTTTGTGATTCCCTTGATTACGGGTTATTTCAGGGCGGTAAACGATTTTCTTTGCTTTTCAAGAATGTTTGTTTTTCTGCCGTTTTTCTGGCTCGGCACAATGATAAATCCAAACGATCTGTTGGCGGCGATTAAAAAATACAGGAAATATCTTTTGATACCGTCTGCGTGCCTGATAGCGGTTTGGCTAACTGTCTGCATACTGAAAATTCAGGATGTAAAAATTCTTATACACCTGTTTACGGGAAGAAACCCGTTTTCCTCTCAGACTAACGGCTTGGGCTTCTTATACAGAATCCTTACCTATGCGATATCTTTTTTGATCGGTGCGGCGATTTTGATTGTTGTGCCGCAGAGGAAAATCCCCGTTGCGTCGTATCTCGGAAGAAACACAGTCAATGTGTATTTCTGGCATTACACGTTTATTCTTATCATTCTGCGTTTTTTGAATACGGATACATTGATGAAATCGGTTTGGGGCACGGTACTTTTACTTCTGATCGCTGTTGCGCTGACACTTGTGCTGTCGCTCGATGTATTCAATTTCCCGTTGAAAAACATAAACAAATTTATAATGAATTTTAAAAAGAAAGACGGTCGATCGTGATGATCGGCCGTCTGAACTTATATATTGTTGCTTAATTTCCGCTGCCTGTCGGGATATAGGGAATGATAGATGCCGCAACTCTTGCGATCGGCATTGTCTGAAGCCAGATTCTGCCCGGTCCCGTCAGCACGGTGTTGAAAAGTCCCTCGCCGCCAAAAAGCTTGTTTTTAAGCCCCGGCACCTGCCGGATTTCCATTTTAACGTCTGTTGTGAAGCCTGCAACATTTCCCGTGTCAACAACGATTTGCTCGCCCGGTCTGAGGTCGTATTCAACGAGGTCACCGTCAATCTCAATGAAGGCAGTTCCGTGACCTGAAAGTCTTTGCATAATGAAGCCCTCACCGCCGAAAAGACCTGCACTTAATCTTTTATTGAAATGAACGGAGAGATTAACTCCTGCCTCCGAAGCGAGGAATGAACTTTTCTGTACGATCATTTCATTGGACGGACTGATTTCAATCGCCTTTACAGTTCCGGGAAAGCTTGAGCCGAAGGCGATCATTCCGTTCCCGTTAGCGGTATAGATGTTCTGAAACATACTTTCTCCGGAAAATGCCTTTGAAAACATTTTGCCGAGTCCGCCGCCCTGAGTGCTCATTTGAATGTTCGGACTCATCCAAACCATCGAGCCTTTTTCGGTTATCATCTTTTCGCCGTTTTCAAGCTGACAGACAACAACGGGAAAGGTGCCGCCTTTTATGTCATATCTCATTGTGATATCCTCCCTGTTGTGCCGAATCAGTAAGTGAATGTTGCGTCAAGCGTGTATCTGCCTGAGCCCTTGCCCTCAATCTTTGTAAAAACATATGTTGCCTTTGCATCAATATTGAGATCCATTGTGTGATTGAGAGAGGTGATGTTTCCGTCCTTATCAAGCTCTGCGGTGATGACCGTTCCGACATATTCAAGGCTTGAAGATGTGACTTTTACACCGTATTTATCAGCCTGCTCTGCAATTCCCGTGAGGGGAAGTGAAGCCTGAGTGTTGTATTTGGGGGCGGTCTTATAGTCAACCGTTTCCTTGATAAGAGTTATTGTAATCTTGTAGCCGTTCTCGGTTTCCTCAACCTTTGCATCCTTTGCACCGTCAGCCTCAAGAGCTGTGGGAGCAAGGAACTTCTGAGCCTCGGTCGGGTTGGAGTTGAAGGTCTTGCTTTCCTCTGTCGGAACAGCCAGCTTTTCAATAAGGCTGTTTGCGGTGCCTAACATTGAGCTTGGTTTAAGCTCTGTAAGGTTAACCTTAACATCGGTCTTTTTATTGATAGTAACATTTTCGCTTGCATAGGCTTTTTTCAGAGCTTCATTGTAAATATTGACGATTTCCGCCTTGTCGTAATCGGCAGGCGTGTCCTCGTCCACATATTCCGTCAAATCCGCAAGACCTACGCTGACCTTGAGCGCCTGAAGCGCATCTGATGAGTTGATGCTTCCGTCTGCGTTGAGATCGGCTTTTTTGAGACTGATTGTAACATCGGGAAAACCGACAGAATATTTAAGAATAGCGAGAGCGTCTGTGGAGTTTACCGATCCGTCGTCGTTGACATCGCCCATATAGTCGGTTGCGAATGATACCGCCGCCGCAGAAGCCGCTATTGCCGCCGCCGCTGCGATTGAAATTCCCGCCTTAATAAACCTGTTCATTTGATTTCCTCCTTTAGTTGCTTGTCGGCAAATCTATTTTAATTAAGCCTTTGAGGCTGAACCATGATGAGTCCACTCCGGCTTTAAAATTCTGAATATCCATAACGGATTCTCTTGATGTTCCGGGATTATCAACAATCTTTACCCACTTTCCGTTGAGGAAGTAGTAGTCGCTTACTACTCCGTCGGAATCCTTATAAGAATCAACGGTACAGGTTTTGCCGTCAACTGTTACATAGCGTGATCCGGTATATTTAAGTCCGCTTCCGCCGCTTATGTTGCCAAAATCAACGTTGCCGACCTGATCCTTGGGAACCTCGGAATATACCTTTAAGTCAGGGAAAACAACATATATTTTACCGTCAAGTATCAACGTTCTTGCCTTGATATTTTCAACAGTCATTTCGGTGCACATATTATTGCCGTTTATCATGATTGTTGTGGGTGTGGGAACTCCGTCAACATCGACAACGGTAGAAAGAGTGTATTTTCCGCTCTTGAATACAGGGTCAATGATCTCAGGCTTTAAGTCAACGTTTGTAGGACCTGAGTATGAGCCGACGGAGATCATAAGAGTTGTAAGAGCGTCTGAGGAATTGATATTGCCGTCACAGTTGACGTCTGCGGCGACGGTATCAATTTTTTCAAGCGTGCCGACGGAATACATAAGTATTTTAAGAGCGTCGGAAGAATTGGCGGTTTTGTCACCGTTTACATCTCCGAGAACTCTTGCCGAGGCGGAAATTGCAAAAGCCGAAACCGCAAGAATGACTGAAATTAGAATTGAAAGTATTTTTTTCATACATATTTTCCTTTCTGTATATCTTACTATTGATTTTACCAGTATTTTGTTAAATAATCAATAGCAAATTTTTAACAAATAATGATAAAACGATTATTTACCGTGTTTTAAACCGAAAATTCTGCCGTCAAAGGCTCGGACTGCACTCCCCATGCGTTTTCCGCTGTGACATAAACGGTGTAGTCGCCCTTGTCAAGTCTGCCGAGCTTGAGTCTTTCACCCGTTTCAACGGTTGCCGAATAATACTCAGGCATAATCCATTCGGATTTAACCGCTTCACCGTTTGAATTTACAACCTTAATTCTGTAAAGGCAGACGGGATCGGTGCTTACGGACTGAGCCGCATCAAACTTAACCGTTACGTTTCTTGCAAATTTTGATACCGTGAGCTTTGTGTCGTTGCCGAAAATCGGAGCGGAGGAGCTTTCGGATTGCTTTTTGGGTGTGTATTCACGGTTCTGCGGATTTGCGGGGTTTGCAAGAGTATACTCACAGAGTACCTTTTCTTCAATAAGGTCAATACCTCTCAGACGCATATTACTGTCCTTGTCAAGCTCAACGATCCAGAACTGCGCTTCGTTTCTGTAACCGTCGGGGTGGTAGGTTCTGAGATCATCAACGGTAAACTCCAAATATGACAGCGAGCCTGTGCCGACAGCCGTGAAGCTACCCTGCCATATTGAGCGGGGATCGTTGACCGGGTAATGGGAGTGTCCCGAAAAATCGACTATCTGAGGATACTGTTCGAGAATATCCGTGAAGAAATCCATTCCCCAGCCCTCAAAATCGGAGCTTCCGTAAACCGTGTTGGTAACATGCTCGTGGTGAGAAACGAAGACCGGCTTGCCTGGATCGTCCGCAACGGCCTCGTCAAGCTGAGCTTTCAGCCAGACTCTCTGAGCCTCCGTGTAATTGACGCCCTCAACATCAGAGGTGGAAATGCCGATGAAATGATAGCCGTTGACAACCTTGTGATAATCGGTTTCCTTGTTCATCAGCTCTGAGAAAAAGGCGACGGTGGCCTTGCCCATATTTCTGAAATCATGATTGTTGGCTATTATCGGAAGAAGCTCGGTTTCACTGCGGAGATATTTGTCGGTCACCGATTTGAATCCGCTGAACTGACCGACCGTTCCGTCGTTAGTGATGTCGCCGTTAATCACAAAAGCGTCAAGCTTATTGTATTCACTGTCCTCATCGGCAATGGCATAAGCAAGCTTGAGCGTTTTTTCAAGGCGATAGTTTGCTTTATCTACCGCCGTCTTAAAGTGAGAGTCGCTACAGGCAACAAATCTTATGACGGGAGTGAAGTCGGATTTATCCTCCGGAGCTTCAACGCTGATAAACCAGCCTGTCAGAGCCATAATAACAGTTGCGATAGAAACGATAAATGAGGTGATTTTACTTACCATGTTTATTTCCTCCGTATAGATTTATTTAAGATCATAAATGCTGTCCTTTTTAGGCTTTCTGTTTTTATATTTTCCGCAGGTGAAGTCGGGAATTTCAACCGCCGCACCGCCGTTTTGCAACGAAATCTCGCTCAGCGGAGTAATGCTCATCCATGCCGCCGCATCATAAACGTCAATCGGTGGAAGTGTGCCGTTCTTAACGGAAACGATCCACGCTCTGATTACGTGCCAGTCCATTCCGCCGTGACCTGCATCAAGCATTTCCTTTGTTGTGTCCTGCCAGAGGGGGTGGCTGTATTTTCTTTCGAATTTCTTTGCACGTCCCCAGAATTTCTTTTGGTTCCACTCGTTTTTGTGATACTGCTTTTTATCAAGATAGACCATATCGCCGTCCTCCTGATACAAGCCCTTTGTACCTCTGACAGTGAAGCCTCTGCTGTAAAAACGGGGGAGACAGGTGTCGAGAGTAAGCTCGATAAGCTCGCCTCTTTCGGTAGTGATAAAGCTTTTTACGATATCCGCCTGAGCAAATTCGGCGTTGCCGAGAGTCGGTCTGAGATCCTTGTGCTGGCGAACATAATCCTTCATTCCGACCGATTTACTGCAAACCGAAGAGACCGAGAGCATTCTGTTGCCCCTGTTGATTCCGAGAATCATTGCAATGGGACCCAGCTCGTGGGTAGGATAGTTTTCACAGTTTCTGTGAAGATAATTGCGGAGTCTGTAATGGCGGTTCTTTTCACCGTATGCAACCTCTTCTCTGAGGTCGTGGGCATATTGACCTGAACAGAAAACGATATCTCCGAAAACTCCGTCCCTTGCCATATTCAGAGCCATCATTTCACGCTCGCCGTAACAGCAGTTTTCCATCATCATTGTCCATACGCCGGTTTCCTCATATGTCTTTACAAGCTCCCAGCATTCGTCAAGAGTGTAAGCGCCGCCGACCTCCATTGCCGCAGGGATACCCTTTTTCATCGACTCAATGGCAATTTTAATATGACATTCCCAGTCCGTAGCGATGTATACGGAGTCAATGCCGGGCATATTGAGCACTTCGTTATAGTCCGTTGTACCCATCGGAGCAGGTCTGCCTTTTTCCACAAGCTTTTTTACAGCGTTGTCAACCCTGTCCTGATACTTATCGCACACAGCAAGGATATTGATATCCTCCATCATTGCCATAACGCCGATCATGCCGGAGCCTCTGCCGCCGAGACCTATGACGCCAACATTAACCGAATTTTTCATAAATGCACCTCATTCCTTAATTTTAAACTTGTCCGACTGTTGCCATTATACCATATCAGACTTTTTTTTCAACCTTTTAAATAAATATCTCATACTTATTTATTCTTTTGACGAATGTGTATATATTAAGGTATATAGGCAATGGCTGTTTTCATCTGTCAAAGCCTTAATTTTGCAATATTGCAATAAAAACCGCATTCTTCGATATTATTTTTTGTGAGCATTATTGTTTTTAAATAAATTTATTTTAAAATTTTGTCTAATTTGTATTGTTTATTTTCGGAAAAAACTATTTACAAATTGGATTTAATTTGATAATATTATTATAAGCCAAACTGGATTGGTGGACTTTGGCGATCCTATTTCAGTTTTTCTCCGGCCGTAGGTCGGAAATTTAACGGAGGTGTTTTAGGTGAAACAATCCAAACGACTGTTGTGCGTTCTTATCGCCATGGTAATGTTGCTTTCGTGCTTTACCGTGGGCGTTAGCGCATACAAAACAAGCTACACTACCTGTGAATACAGCAGTGTAAAAAAACCGGTATTCACAAAAGAGCAGGCAGGCTCTGCCTTGCTTGACTACCTTGACGACCAAGTCTTTGCGGGACTGGATGTCAATTTTGACTTGAGTGCATTGAGTCTGCATATTCACATCTATTCTCTCGACTCCCTCTTTGACTCGGTCAGGGATATTGTCAATCATACGCTTTATAAAACATTTAACTTCGGCGATATTGAGAAAATGAACTTCAGCGTTCCGAAGAATACCGATATCAGACGTACTTCAAAAAATATGTCTGATCTTCAGGTTTTCGGCTATTTTCTTCAGTTTCTGCAGCAGAATGCAAGCCCTCTCTATAAGCTTGCGGACAACAGCCTTGACCTCGGTATCATAGACAACTTCTTTGATATGAGAGAGAAAGTTCCGATGCTCAATGACCTTCACGGTTACATAAACGAGATGGTTTATAAGGCTTTGTTTGATTCAACCGGTGCAGGCTTCGAGGTCGGCGGATATTATGATAATCTTGATAATATGCTTAACGAGTTTATCAACAACCGTTTGATTAAGTTTGTCGGCGATATGCTTGCCAAGTCTGACGGAACAAATGCTTTTGCGGATTTCCTCGGTCTTGCAAAGAATGAAGACGGCACACTGAAGGATTACATTGCACTTGTTGACCTTCTTCCTTCCTTGAAGACGTCAATCGGTGATTACATTGATATTACGTCGGTATGCACTTATGATCTCATCGAGAGCATATTTGACGCACTCATTGACGATATCGTTGTTAAGTTTGCCGGTGAGCTCATCCTTGACGCATTGAAGATTGATCCCGAGGATACAGCGGCCGACACGTCCTACATCAACATCGCAATCAGTCTTTTCGTTACAAACGAATCCATGGGTCTTCCCGAGGATGCAGCTCAGGAAGAAATGATCGCCAAATTCCTTGAGTCTCAGGGCGTCGCAAATCCGACTGCTCCTAAGCCGATAGATAAAGTAAACGTAACTCTCAAGTATATCCTTAAAGAAGGAATTACCAAGTACATCTATTTCCAGGATGACGGAAACGGCGGTAAGTATCTCACACTTGAGCCGACCTTTGTTTCCAAGCTTGCCGATTATGTCAAGACCTTGCTTCCGATCATCGGTTCGTTCTGGAAGGATGCTCCGGAGCTTTCAAACGAGGAGCTTGACGCTCTTGACACTATGAATGACGAGCAGACCTTTGCTTTCCTTCTCAAGTTCCTTCTTGAGGCACTTGTTGACGGCGTTGAATTTTCCGAAAACTGCAACTCCATCAGAGAGCTTGCAACATTCACTCTTCTTGACGTTCTCAAGGATCTCTATCCCGATGTTGAGTTCGAGGATCTTATGTCCCCGAAGGACGAGAACGGCAATTATATCAGCTCTCAGTACAATCCCAGCACGGATTGGTGCCTTGACCTTGCCGCAGCTTTGATCGACTATTATCTTGTCGGCGAGTTCGGTATGGAAACCGTCAACTCTGATCCTACACAGATCACTTTTGACGCAGAGCTTAACGCAGCGTTTGACTTCTTCCTTACAAAGTATGCAAAGCTCTTTAACCTCGGCTCTTATGCAAACAGCACAGACATCTGGGCAAAGGTTTACTATTCCGTAAATCAGGTTATTCCTCTTACCAACATTTGCTACGGCGTAGAGAACAGCAAGGACGGTCTCAGAGAGATCGTTATGGATAAGCTCATCAATCCTATCCTTGACTTTGATATCAATACTGTTCTTTCACTTATCGGACGCCGTGCTTCAACACCGACTCTGAAAGCTTCGCTTGATAAGCCGCTTACACAGATCGTTACAAACCTCCTTGCAAGACTTATCAACGGTGTATTCCAGCTTCCTCATTACGAGACAGCAGGTACTACGGACAACGCAACTCAGCTTGCTCTTATCATTCCGTACAGCTACACCAAGCTTGATCAGATCACAACAAACATCAACACCGACGGCGCAAACAACGGCACAGGTCTGAAGAACACTGTTAAGATGCTCCTTTCATACCTTACCAATATCACAGGTGCAGGCTCGCTTTGCGACACTTCTCTTGACCTTATTGCAGAGCTTATCGGTGTAATTGATACTGACGTTTATGACTATGTAACGGTTGATTACAATACAAATCATCCGACCGGAGAAACATACAGTATCAGTGAGCTCAGAGCGATCTATGACGAGCTTGCTCTTACAGGTAATGAAGGACTCCAGTATTATGACGACAATTACGAGTATTTCCACATGGTAGACTTTGCTCCGTGGGCTTATCTGGAATTCAAGTCAACCCTCGGCAAGGCAGGCGGACTTCTCAGCCAGTATGATGCCGCTAAGGAGGGTAACGGCGAGTTCCCGACACGTTCCGACATCACCTTCTACTGCTACTCACTGAGAGTATATAAGGATCTCCTTCTCGGAAACCAGACCTACAAGTCAACCTACCAGCTTAACAAGGTTCTTGCTCCTCTCGGTACGGTTCAGTATTCCGATAATCTCAACGCTGACGGTACAAAGAAATACACCGACAGAACATGGAACGCTTATTGGAACGCCTATCAGTTTGCCGTCAAGGTAATGGGTGAGTATCAGCAGCATGTAAATAACGGTACCATCATGGATTACAGACAGTCCAAGATCAATACGGCAAGAAGACAGCTTTCAAAGGCTTATCATGCACTCAAGGATTATATAGGTCTTGCAGACTATACACAGCTTGACGGTCAGATCGACCGTGTTGCAAACCTCTTCCCGCCGAGCCGCTACACCGCTGAATCTGTTCAGGCTGTTGTCGAAGCATACAAGGAGGCTCGTTCTCTTGACCGTGACTATGATCAGGACAGCCAGAAGCTTGTAGATAACTTCTATAAGAATCTCTACAACTCGATTGAAAAGCTTGTTTCAATCCCGTCCATCGAGTTCTATAACTACGGTGACAACACCTACAATCAGAACATTGACGAGCGTTACAACTACGCTATCGGCTTTGACGAGACCTTCTGGACAGAGCTTGACCAGTCCGATTTCGGCGGACTTGACGGCTTCCAGGATTACTTCGCAAGCTACTACGGCTATTCGGGAGACGGTGACATCAGACTTTCTCCGACAAAGCATGGTGCAGGTACAGGCTCAAAGCTTCAGATCGTTGAAGACCCGTTCGGTGAGGCTATTCTCAAGAACGAATACACCCTTGTAATGTTCGGCGATGTCAACGGCGACGGTAATATTGACGGACAGGATGCGGTCGTACTCAAGGCTTATGCTTCGCTCATGCTTGATCCTGAGCTTACCGCTGCATACATCACTTATGCCGGCGACCTCAACTTTGACGGCAATATCGGTAACTCCGATGTTAAGTCGGTTGAAAACGCAGGCATAGGCAGAGAGAAGATCAATCAGGCTCCGTCGGAGTGCATAGGAAAGTATGTTTCCTTCGTTGATCTTGCAAACGGTGTAACCGCATAATCAATCAAATCATAATAATATGGGGCTGTCGTTAAATCGGCAGTCCCTTTTTTCGGAGGAAAAGATGAAGCATACTGCAGTAATAAAAACAAGACCGATAAGATCAGGAAAACATTCAACTCCGGACGGCGCACTCTGCGGCAACGGCGATATCGGAGTTATACTCGGCGAACACAAAAACGGAATGTCCTGCCACATCAGTAAGGCGGATTTTTGGCTTGCCAATGAAAAGGATTCTGCATACGGAGGAATCAAGCCTGTCGGTACGCTTGATTTTGATATTCCGCCTGAGCTGTATGAAAATTATTACGTCGAACAGCGTATGGACGAGGGCGAGCTTTTCTGCCGCTTCTCTGACGGTAAACGCTTTTTTGAAATTTTAATTTTTGTCAGCCATAACTCACGAACAGCATTTTTTGAGCTTGTCTGCTCAGATGACAGCGATGTTTCCACACCGAGGTTTGTTCCGTCGGATTTAGAATACGGAAGCCTTGAAGAAAAAGAGGAAAACGGAATAAAGTATTATACAAGGTCTTTTTCCGGTGATGAATTGCATTTTGAAACCCGGCTCACCGTTGCGGTGAAGTCGGTAAGAAATAAAAACCGTGTCATAAGCTCCGTTTCGCTCAACACGAATTTTGACAGCGGAAACGATGCGGAAAAGCTTGATCGGCTTTCGGAAGAACTGTTTGAAAGAGAGAAGCGGGAAAACAGGAATTGGTGGAAAGCCTTCTATGAAAAATCGGGCTTTAAATGCTCCGACAGCTTTCTTGAAATGAACTGGTATGCTTCACAGTATATGCTTGCGGTTTGCTCGCTGAATAGGGATTTCCCTCCGGGACTGTACGGGAATTTCATCACCACGGACAAGGTGAATTGGAAAGGCGACTATCATCTAAATTACAACTATCAAGGCTCGTTTTACGGAGCGTGCTCCTCAAATCACGTTGAGCTGACGGATTGCTACGCCGCTCCGCTTTTGGCATTACGGGAGAGAGGAAAAGAATATTCCGAAAAATTCCTCGGTCAAAAAGGTGTATTTTATCCCGTTGGAATAGGTCCAAAGGGTATGATTACGGAAAAAAGCGACAAGGGCTGGGAGCGTTTGTTCCTCGGTCAGCGGAGTAATGCGGTTCATTCAGCGGATATTATGATAATGCGCTGGTACGCAACCTACGATAAGGACTATGCACGGAATATTGCATATCCGTTTTTCCTCGACATTGCGGACTTCTGGGAGGGCTATCTTGTCAAGCGTGACGGAGTTTATAATGTTGTTCACGATTCAATCCACGAAATTCCGTATTACCGTGATGACTTTGATCCCGAAAAGTACAAAAAGCAAATCAACGAGGAAAACAATCTGCTTACCCTCGGCTTGCTGAAAATGTTTTTCAAATGTATTATAGATATGTCTGCGGAGCTTGAGGTTGACGGCGACCGCAGAGAAAAATGGAGGGAAATCGTTGAAAATCTTCACGATTATCCGACTTTCAGGAAAAAGGGTAAAAAGGTTTTCAGATATACCTCAAAGGGAACGGCTTGGAATAACAGCAATACTCTTTGTATTCAGCATATCTATCCCTGCTCTCAGATCGGTTTGGGCTCGAACCCCAAGCTGCTGAAAATCGCCAAAAACACCTTCTTCACAAACAACAGATGGAATGACGACAACGGAGGCTGCTCCTATTTCCCGTGCTCTGCCAGAATAGGAGTGAAACCCGAGCTTATCATAAAAAAGCTGAAACAGAATTTTAAAAAATTTCAGCTTCCGAATATGCTGCTTCTGCACGGCGGCGGATGCCTTGAAAACAGCAGTATAGCCTGCACAACGCTTAACGAAATGGTGCTGCAAAGCTATGACGGAACGCTCAGAATTTTCCCTGCCTGGGACAGACGGATCGACTGCTCGTTTGAAAATCTCAGGGCGGACGGAGCTTTTCTTGTTTCGGCGTCAATGAAAAACGGAAAAACTGAAAAGGTAAAAATTATCAGCGAAAGAGGCAGACGTCTTAAAGTCAAAAACCCTTTCAGCCGTTCACGGATAACCTGCGGAACGGACGGCTTTTTCTCGGAAAATGAGGATATTGAAATTGAAACTCAGGTCGGTATGACGGTTCTGATTGTTGAAAACTGAGCAAATAAATCCAACAGTACACTTTTAATTATTAAATATGGCAAACTTGTTGACGAAATATAAAAGCTGTGTTAAAATGACTATGGGTATATTTGAGTAAATTTGTTTTTACTCTTTATACAAACTGTCTAACGAAAAGCAATTAAGGTGGTGCTTGTGATGAGTCTCAAAAGAAAAATCATTAGTATATTGATAGTGATTGCCTTGGTTCTGTCATCAATCCCCCTGACTTTAGTGTCAGGAGGAAATACTGCGACGGCATCTTCTGCCGACTCAACGCTGGTTCTTCACAGACCTACGGCCGGCATATATGTTAATGATGTTACAAGAGTTGCATATGCTGTAAATTCTCTGAAACCTCCTTCGGGTAACAATTCCGTCATTGTCAAGGCGACAAAGTCGGGTGTGCCCTATATCTCAAGCAGTTATGCGAACATAGCTTATGTAGGTGAAACTCCTTACTCGACTCAGATTTCTTTCACCCCCGGTGTGACTCTTGACGCTGAGCCGACCATCTCGTGCAGCAACACAACCGTTACCTATCTCACATCAACGCCGGCATATTCTAACGGCACATACACATGGACGGTCAGCGGCGGTACTGCAGAGCCGGGAACAGCTTTGATTTTTACCGTCAGCTATACTTACAGCGAAACAAATGCGATCACCGGAAAGACCTATACGAACACCTATGAGACTCAGTGCGTTTCGTATGTTGAGGCAATAGCTTCCCCGGCAGGTATTTACACGGTCAAAAGAACCTACGAGAACTATGTTGTCGGCTCAAACACAAAAAACCGCTCTTATGTCGCAACAATGATTCTCGGTGAAAACACATACGGCTCGGTATACAACGGAGGTTCAGGCGACGGTACCGTTGACTTCACCAACAATTCTGCTTTCACAAGTAATGTTTCGGCGTGGACTTCGGACTTCGGTAATATGAAAAACTTCAGCGGAAGCAGCGCCAGCAGGGACTACAATGTTGCTTATGGGGCTGACAGCAACCGTCCTCTCTCCACAACATATATTGATAAAAGTGTTACTTCAACTCTTTCATCCCTCAATCTCCGCATACATACCGTCCTCCCGACAATAGCATCAAGCTCGAATGAGAGAGTAACCGTTGCATATGACAATGTCTATGCCGTTCCGGGAATAGTTCAGACATTTAGTTCGGATAGTGATTCCGAAGCTCTGTCAAATGACACGGCTGTTGTTTCCGAGCTTGGAATGACCAGACCGACAGGCAGTATCCAGCAGACTACAAGCTCTCTCAGCTCAACCCTGCAGTCTTATTTTGAGGGTGTAGGTCCGTGTAGGGACATCGGCACCAAAGAATATACTGTTACCATAAAATATAATACGCCGGGCGGTTGGTCGGCTGTTTATGTAGGACAGTCCTTCAGCTTCAGATTTGTCACCTATGATAAAGGCTCACTCAGAACTCTTACCGAGGAGGTTTATTCTTCAGATCCTACCTCAATGACGACAAGCCTTGCCGACGGTGAATATAAGGGCTACAATCCGCAGTCATGGTACTACTCATCGGGCTGGGAGGATTTCAGAACGGCATATCTCAACGCAAAGACGATCCTTGCAAAGCCGAACACCTCGCAGACCGATATTGACAATGCGTACAACTCACTTGTCACCGCCTACAGCAACCTTGAAATGAGAAGGGCGGACTATTCTCTTGCCGACGCTTATTATAAGCAGGCAGTTGCAAAGAACAAGGACAACTACACCCTTGCTTCGTGGGCAAAGCTTCAAAACCTTATTGATAACTATGTTGCAAATTACAGCGCACTTTATCAGCCTGCCGTTGACAAATCTGCGGTGGATATCAAGGCCGCTATCGACGCTCTTGAATATGCAACGGCAGATTATTCGGATTTCATCGCAAACCTTAATACGGTAAATAAAATGCTCAACGAGGCTCCGACGATCTACGGAAAACCGGCTTCTGAGGTCTATGACGGCTGGTCTACGATCGAGTCCGTTCTCAAAAACTCAGGCTGTGTATATAATGAACTTGAGGGATATACGCTCGGTACATACCTTGACGTTACCGAGCAGTCCACGGTTGACGGATATACGCTTCTCCTGAGAAACGCAATAGACAATCTCAAGCTCAACTCGGCAAACTACACAGAAGCTAACAAGGCGGAATCCGCATACAAGGTTCTCAAGCTTTCTTATATTGTAGATGATATTGCCCAGAACCTTACGGAGTCATATGACGCTCTCGTTGCTCTCCACGGTCTTGATCTTTCAAGACAGAGCGAGGTTGATGCGGCGGTTGCCACTCTTAAATACTGGCTCGACAATGTCGAATACAAGCCTGCCGATATCACGGAGGCTATTAACATAATCGCCGAAGCCAATTCGATTGACAGATCGCAGTACAGCGACCTTACGGCGGTTGACAATGCTGTTGCCGCTCTTGAAGCCAAAATGGATCTGGATATCAGATACCAGAGCGAAATTGACAGAGGCGTAACGGCAGTCAGATCGGCGATCAATAAGCTTATTGCCAACCGTGCGGACTACACCGATGTTGACGCAGCGATTACGGAAGCCGATGAGGTTGCGGACAACATTCTCACAACATATGCTTCCACCTACGGCTTTACCGCCGACACCTTCTATTCAAACTGGTCTGACGTTACCGATGCAATCAACAATGTTGTCAGAGATCTTGACAACACTAAGCAGGCTCAGGTTGACGGATATGCCGCCGCTATCAGAAAGGCACTCAGCGATCTTGTTGAGAACAAGGCGGACTATTCCACAGTTAATGCCGCTCAGCAGGAAGCCTCAGAAATTATTTCAACGGGCAGCGGTCTTTATACCTCCGAAAGCCTCAGCAGAGTAACAAACGCATATATCTCGGTTGTAACTAATCTTGATATCAGCAAGCAGGCTCAGGTTGACGGATATGCTCAGGCAATTACCGAAGCAATCGAACAGCTTGAATATCTCCCGGCAAATTACAGCGAGGTTGAAGCAAAAATTGCCGAGGCCAACGAAAAGCTTGCCGATAATGACGAATACAGCAACGCTCATCCCGGATACTCTCTTTATACGGGCAGCTCGGTTTCCGCTCTCAATCTTGCTATTGCAGGCGTTGATACAAGCCTTGACATCAGATACCAGTCAACGGTTGACGGATATGTCACCGCTATCAACGACGCTATACTCGCTCTGGAATATTCAGGAGCGGATTACACGCAGGTTGAGCTTGCAAAGGCGAACATACCGGAGGACACTTCGCTTTACACCACTCTTTCGGTTGCAACCCTCAATTCCGTGCTCAAGAAGATCGACACAACTCTTACTGCCGATCAGCAGTCCAAGGTTGACGGATATGTTACAAGCATAAACAATGCTATCAACGGACTCAAATACAAAAATGCAGACTACTCAAAGGTAAAGACAGCTAAAGCAAAGGTTCCGTCAGATTCCTCACTTTACACAGAGGAGAGCTGGCAGCACCTTCAGGATAAGCTGAACGATGTGGTTGAAGGTCTGGATATCAGATATCAGGCTCAGGTTGACACTTATGCGGAGGCTATTGAAACGGCAATCAACGTTCTTCAGTATAAGCCTGCCGATTACACGGATGTCAATACAGCTCTTACTGAAATACCGTCTGATCTCTCGATTTACACAGACGCTTCCGTCGAGTCTCTGAATGAAGCTGTAAACTCAATCGACAAATATCTCGACATCAGATATCAGTCAACGGTTGACGGATATGCCGATGATATCAGAACGAAGATCGGCGCACTTAAAATAAAGGATGCCGATTACTCGGCAGTCGTAAATGCGATAAGCGAGGCGAACACCAAGATCGCCGAGGGAATATACACTGATGATTCGGTTGCAAATCTGAACAAAGCGATCTCCGATGTTGTATATAATCTTGACATTACAAAGCAGGAGCAGGTTGACGGATATGCAACAGCAATCAATGACGCTATTGCAAAGCTTGAGGTAAAGTTTGTTCCTGCCGACTATACACGAGTCGATGCCGAAATAAGAAAGATCCCGTCAGATCTCTCGGTATATACCGATGAGACGGTAAACGCACTTAACGAAGCGGTTAACGCAGTGGACAGAACTCTCGGCTCGGATCAGCAGGCAACCGTTGACGGATATGCAGATGCAATCAGAGCGGCGGTATCGAACCTCAAGTATAAGAGTGCCGATTACACGGCGGTCGAAACGGCAAAGGGCAAGATCCCCACGGATTCAACGATTTACACGACAGAGAGCTGGCAGAATCTTCAGGTGAAGCTCAATGCAGTTGTTGAGGGACTTGACATCAGATATCAGACGCAGGTTGACGGCTATGCTTCGGATATCGAACAGGCGATAGAGGCACTTGAGCTTCTGTCGGCGAATTATGACGAAGTAACTGCGGCAAAGGGCGAGATTCCCACGGATCTCACGCTTTACACCGATGAAACGGTTGCACAGCTCAACGCAGTTCTCAACAGCATACAGTATGACCTTGATATCACACAGCAGGCAACGGTAGACACCTATCCGCCGCTGATCCGTGAAGCAATATCAAAGCTCAGCTATAAGAGTGCCGACTATTCGTCGGTCGAAACGGCAAAGGGCAAGGTTCCCACGGATTCAACAGTCTACACAACCGAGAGCTGGCAGAATCTTCAGAACAAGCTCAATGCAGTTGTTGAGGGACTTGACATCAGATATCAGACACAGGTTGACGGCTATGCTTCGGATATCGAACAGGCGATAGAGGCACTTGAGCTTCTGTCGGCGAATTATGACGAAGTAACTGCGGCAAAGGGCGAGATTCCCACGGATCTCACGCTTTACACCGATGAAACGGTTGCACAGCTCAACGCAGTTCTCAACAGCATACAGTATGACCTTGATATCACACAGCAGGCAACGGTAGACACCTATCCGCCGCTGATCCGTGAAGCAATATCAAAGCTCAGCTATAAGAGTGCCGACTATTCGTCGGTCGAAACGGCAAAGGGCAAGGTTCCCACGGATTCAACAGTCTACACAACCGAGAGCTGGCAGAATCTTCAGAACAAGCTCAATGCAGTTGTTGAGGGACTTGACATCAGATATCAGACACAGGTTGACGGCTATGCTTCGGATATCGAACAGGCGATAGAGGAACTTGAATATCTTCCTGCCGATTACACAGCAGTTGAAGAAGCAATTGCGGCGGCAAATGCCGAAATCGCAAAGGGTTGGTACACCGACGAAAGTGTTGCAAATCTTAACGAAAAAATCAACGCCGTTGTGACAGGTTACACAAAAAATCGACAGGACGAGGTTGATACTTTTGCCGAAAATATAGTCAAAGCAACCAATGATTTGGTCAAAAAATTGGCAAACTATACAGAACTTCAAAAAATTTTGGATTTGCTTGACAATTCCGACTCAGAAATTTATAATAATACATATAAGAACTTTAATGAGGTAATGGCACTTATTACCGCTTACCGTGAGAATACCGTTCAGAACAATATGGATCTGACGGCTGATAAACAGGCTCAGGTTGATGAGATGACGGCAACGCTTCAGGGATATATTGATTCCCTTGAGCTTGTTGAGGCGACAGAGGTCTTTACGGTTAAAGAGGGTAGTACGACCGTTATCAAGGACGGCTACATCTACGGCCTTAAGACGGCGATGACCAAGGCGGCGTTCCAGAGCAATTATATTACATATGAGAACGTAACGCTTCAGTATTCCGGAAACAGCGGAAGATACCTCGGAACCGGTACAACGGTTAAAGTCATTTCTGATCTCACGGGTGAGGAAATTGCGACCTACACGATTGTTATCTACGGTGATGTCAACGGTGACGGTCAGATCAATATTGCCGACAGCGACGCAGTTGCTTCGTCAATCCAGAAGCTGAACACGCTTTCTCCTGCGGCTAAAAAGGCAGCAAAGCTTGTTTCAAGATCAGGTCTGGCACTTGCAGACTATAATGCATTGGTTAACGTCATTCAGAAAAAAGCAACAATCAATCAGGTTACCGGTAAGCTTTCATAATCTGGCTTAAATCCATTTTGCGATGGATTAAGATAAATTTAAGGAGGAATATTTATGGCAAAGAAATTTTTAAGCATTGTTCTTTCATTGCTTCTTGTCTTCTCGACTTTTGCTATCGTCAGTGTTGCAGGCGATACCATAACTCCGGAAGATGAGGCCCTTTATCCTGCAGAGGAGCTGGCAATCACAAATCCTAAGGAAAGAATTGACCGTTGTCTTCTTACAGGAAGATCAATGGGCGGTGCTTATATCCAGGACACCGCAGCAAGCAAGGACATTCTCGAAGATAACCTTTCCTATTGGAAGGATGAGATTATCGACGAGTATCATGCTCTTGAAGCTAAGGGCGATGCTGCAACAGACGAAGAGTGGGGCGCCCTCTATCGTAAGATGAAGACTCCTCACGACAATGATTTTGATTTGTGGGCAGATTTCTGGTATGAGTACAAAGACCTTTCCAAGGGTCAGGCAACAGTTAGTTTTGTTGCAAGCCAGGAAGTTGTTAATCCCGGCGATGAGTTTTCGGTTGACATCAACCTGACAACCGATTTCTGGTTCAACGCAATGTACGCTACAATGTTCTATGACAAGAACAACTTTGAATTTGTAGGCTTCGGCGATCTCGGCGAGAAGTTCTCCCGTTACGCAATTACAGTTCAGAGCACCAACTACGGTATTTATCCCGTAGGCGGCGACGTCCGTTCAATCGAGTGGCCGGATGCTATCAAGGCTGAGGAAGGCTGCTATGATACATACGGCGGAATCAATGTCGGTATTTCAAAGGAAGCAATTTCCTCTCAGCCCGATCCTAACGTTCCTTCTTTGATTTGTGATAACGATAAGGTTGTTACATTCAATTTCAGGGCTAAGGATACAGCAGCTGCAGGTTCTACATTCAGCTTCTTCTGCACAAACGATGCAATGTATACCTTGAATAAGATTGACATTTATGATGAAGGCGACGCATCAGGTGTTTGGGTTATTCCTTGCTGGCAGTTCTATCGCTGCGATAAGGATTCAATGTCAAATGACATGATGTTTGCTGACTGGATGTATCAGTATGACAAGTCTCTCAGCATCACAGGCGATGAAGTAACTATCGCAGGTCAGGAAGTTGTTCCTGCCGATTACACGGATCTTGATGCAGCAATCGCTGAATATGATTCATCTGCTTATAATCTTTACACAGCAGATTCTTGGGCAGCATATGTTCAGGCTGTTGACGCAGGTAAGGCTCTTTCAAGAGAACTTACAGCTGACGAGCAGGCAACGGTTGACGCAGCTACAAGGGCTATCGTAGGCGCTAAGGCAGCTCTTGTTCTCAACAAGCTTGTTGGCGCAGCAGTTATCGGTACTCCGGCAATCGGCGCTTCCGCTAATGTTGAGGTAGTTGCAAACGGTTCTCCGGTTGCTATCCGCCTTGTTGGAGAAGGCGGTGAAAACTCGTTCACATTTAACCGTGAAGATGCAACAATCACTACTGACGGCACAAATGAGATCTGGAACGTAAAGGTTCCCGTAACAGCTGAAAAGGCTTCTTACAACGTATTCGGTAAGTGGGGCAGCGACTACAACGATGCAGGCACAGCTCTTACAATCGAAGCAGTTGAGGGACTTGACCTCAGCATCCACTCAATCGAGGTTCCCGATATGTACGGCTCGATGGGCGGCAAGATCTACATGGGTGTTCACGATGTAGTCGTCAGAACAAGCAAGGATGTTTACAAGATCCAGTTTGTTGATCCTGACGGAAACACCCGTACATTCTGCAGCGTTGACTTCCCGCCGGTTGAAGACGGTGAAGAGCTTGTATGGACTATCCCGTTCAAGTTTGCAACTCTCGGCAACATGAACTACGCGCTCAGAACACGTGCTGTTAACACAACATTTGCTCTTACAGGCGATTATATGACCGGTAGAGTAGTATTCTGATTATAAAAAAACAATGCTAAATTTTTGGCTCCGTGCTTAGGTACGGAGCCTTTGCTTTGCCTTGAACTGCGTTTTTTAGTCGGACGACAGAAAATTATTGACACGGACGTTATATAATGATAAAATTATAACAAGTATGGGATGATCAGGTACTGCGTAGAATGTATAATTTGCTTTGAAAAGCGGTGAAAAGATGCCTGTATATAAAATTGCCGGACTCAATGTCGGATATGAGCCGAGATATTCACTTCTTTGTCAACGCAGTGAAAAATATCTCTGCGGCGAAAAAGCAGATTTCAATATCAGCGTAAGCGACAATCTGATGGAACGGCAGATAGAATACTACAAAGATGTGTTGCAGGGAGCTCAGCTTGAGTACCTTTGGATCGGTGCGCTTTTCAATTTGAAATTGCTTGAATATAACGGAATGTTTCTTCATTCGTCCACGGTTGTGGTTGACGGACGGGCTTATTCCTTTTCCGCACCGTGCAAAACCGGTAAATCAACACACACGGCTCTGTGGTTGAAGCTTCTCGGGGATAAAGCCTTTATTATAAATGACGACAAAGCCGCTTTCCGAAAAATTGACGGAAAGCATCTTGTTTTCGGCACTCCTTTTTCGGGGAAAAGCGACTTGAATGTAAACACATCGGCGGAGCTTGCAGGAATTTGTTTCATTGAGCAAAGCCCCGATAATTCTATTGAACGGATAGATCCCGATTCGGCTCTTTCGCTTATGATTTCGCAGACTATCCGTCCTTCAAACCCCGAAAGAATGATAATGCTTTGCGATTTCCTTGATGAGCTTTTGTGTGAAGTGCCTGTCTATCGGCTCAAATGCAACGTCAGCACGGAGGCCGCCGAGCTTTCGTATAAAACTATGAGCAGAAAACTGCTGTGACAAAGGAAAGATCATTTTGAAACATACAAAAAAGGATGTTCCGCACCGGATTGGCGGCAGTGATTATTCTGCACTTAAATGGATAGTAAAAACAGCGGAGGGCAGTTGGGCTTTCTTGCTGGTTTATTCCGTGCTAAGCTCTTTGCTTGCATACCTCGGTATTCTTACCGCCTATGGTACAAGGGATATTGTCAACGGCGCCGCAGAAAAAGATCTTCTGCTTTTAAAGCACGGCGCAATCCTTTTGCTGATTCTTGTATCATTTCAGATCGTTCTGAAAATTATCGGCAGTAATCTTTATGAACGTGCAAGAGCAAAAATTGAAATAAAAATCAGGACAAACATCTTTGATTCAATATTGAAAAAGGACTACACTGAGCTGACGAAGCATCACAGCGGTGATCTTCTTAACCGTCTGACATCGGATGTTCAGGTGATCTGCGACGGAGTTACCGGATTGGTTCCCCGTATCGTCGCTTTGCTGACAAAGCTTGTCTCGTCTGTGATGATAATGATAGGGATCGACTGGATCTTTGCACTGATCTTCCTTATCGGCGGCGGATTGATTGCCGTAACGACTGCTTTCTTCAGAAATTATCTGAAGAACATACACAAAAAAGCGCAGGAGGCGGACGGAAAGGTTCGCTCTTTCTTTCAGGAATCCATTGCCGGCGTACTGGTAATCAAGGTTTTTAATGCCTACAGCCGGATTTCCGAAAAAGCACGCAAGCTTCAGATTGATAACTACAATATCCGCATCAAGCGTGTGACTATCAGCATCTTTGCAAACACGGGAATACAGATGGCGTTCAGCCTCGGCTACCTTTTTGCAATGGTGCTCGGCGGAATCCGTGTTTACCAGGGAATGATCGACATAGGCGAGCTGACGGCTATTCTCCAGCTTGTCAATCAAATTCAGTCGCCGCTTTCGGCACTTGCAGGAGTTCTGCCGACCTACTATTCTATCATCGCTTCGGCGGAAAGAATACTTGAAATAGAAAACTACGAGGATGAGCTTGAGGTCGCAGAGGATATCGGCGACAGATATGAGTATTACTCCAAGCTCGACCGAATTGAATTTGATTCGGTCACATTTAAATATAACCGTGATTATGTTTTTGAAGACGCAAGCGTCACGATCAATAAGGGTGATTTTGCGGCTGTCACGGGAATTTCCGGAATCGGCAAAAGCACGCTGATGAAGCTTCTTTTGGGAGTTATGCACCCCGAAAACGGCGAGATCAGACTTGTTACCGAGGACGGTGAAAGACAGGTTGACCGGGACACCAGAAAGCTTTTTTCCTATGTTCCGCAGGGCAATATGCTACTTTCCGGCACGCTGATGGAAAATATAACCTTTATGTGCCAAGGAAAAACAAAAGAGGAAATTGACCGGGCTGTCAGGCTGAGCTGTTCTGATGAGTTCGTTTCTCAGCTGCCGGACGGACTTGAAACCGTCGTAGGCGAGAGGGGATTGGGACTTTCCGAGGGACAGATACAGCGCATAGCAATCGCAAGAGCAATTCTTTATGATGCGCCGATACTGCTTTTGGACGAGGCTACCTCGGCACTCGATGAGGCAACCGAAGAACGTCTGCTGAAAAACCTCAGAAGTCTTGACAACAGAACCTGTATTGTAATAACACATAAACCTGCGGCTTTGAACGTGTGCAATAAAGAGATAAGAATTGAGGATAAAAAGATCCTCATTCGGGGGTGAGAGATTTGAAAATCAAAGACGGATACAGAATAAGAAAGGTCGGCTCGAAAAGCGTTGTTGTTGCACCGGGAGGAATCAACTTTACGGGCTTGATAACGGTGAACGAAACCGGAACTTTCATTTGGAATATGCTTTCCGACGGAGCGGAGCCGGACGAAGTCGTTTTGTCTTTGGCAAAAGAATGTGACGTTCAGCCGGAAGCTATCCGGGGAGAGGTTCTTGAATTTATCAACGCTTTAAAAGGAGCAGATATACTTGAGTGAGAAAATAAGTCTTAACGAAATGGCTCCGCTCATCAGGGAAACGCTCGAAAAGAACGGTGAGGTTACTTTCATCTCTGCCGGACGCAGTATGCTTCCCGTCATCAGAGACAGAAAGGACGCAGTTACGCTTGTCAAGCCGAAACGGGAGATAAAGCCGGGTGACATTGTTTTTTATCAGCGTGATAACGGACAGTTCATTCTTCACCGTGTGATGTTTGTCAATTCGGACAAATATGTGATGAGAGGCGACAACCAGTGGGATAATGAATACAATATCCGCAGAGATCAGATAATCGGTGTGCTGAAATGCTTTGAACGGAACGGAAAAATTCACAATGTAACCGACCGTGATTATCTGATGTATGTTAAACTGTTGCCCTTGATCCGCTTTTTCAGAAAGACCTATTACGGATTCAAGAGCAAGGTATATAAATTTGTTAAATATCTTGTAAAGAGATAAAATACAGAAAAATCAGGGAGAATACAGTTTTGATAAGTACAGTAAATGTTAGCCTGCAGTACGGCGGAAGAGAACTGTTCAAGGGAGCGGATCTCAAATTTACGGACGGTAACTGCTACGGTCTGATCGGTGCGAACGGCGCAGGTAAATCCACTTTTTTGAAAATCCTTTCGGGTGAGATCGAGCCGAACAAGGGCGAGGTCATCATCACCCCGGGCGAGAGAATGTCCGTTCTCAGACAGGATCATTTCGCTTTTGACGAATACGATGTTATACGCACGGTGCTTATGGGCAATCCGCACCTTTGCGAGATAATGGACGAAAAAGAAGCCCTCTATATGAAAGAGGATTTCACCGAGGAGGACGGAATCAGAGTCAGCGAGCTTGAGGAGGAGTTTGCCGAGATGGGCGGCTGGAGCGCAGAGAGCGACGCTGAAATTCTTCTCAACGGTCTTGGAGTAACCAATGAATTTCACTATGCTCAGATGAGTGAGCTTGATAATGATATCAAGGTCAAGGTTTTGCTTGCTCAGGCTCTTTTCGGCAATCCCGATATACTCCTGATGGACGAGCCTACCAACCACCTTGACGTTGCGGCGATCAGATGGCTTGAGGATTTCCTTATTGACCTTGAAAGCACGGTTATTGTTGTTTCGCATGACCGTCATTTCCTCAATAAGGTCTGCACTCATATTGTCGATATCGACTTCGGCAAGATTGAAATGTATGTCGGCAACTATGATTTCTGGTACGACTACACTCAGATAGCACAGCGACAGCTCAGAGAGCAGAACAAGAAAGCAGAGCAGAAGAAAAAAGAATTGCAGGAGTTTATCGCACGCTTTAGTGCGAATGCGTCAAAGTCCAAGCAGGCGACAAGCCGTAAGAAACTGCTTGAAGAACTCAATATTGAGGATATGCCTGTTTCGTCACGCCGTTTTCCGTTCGTGTCGTTCAAGCCCGACCGTGAGGTTGGAAACGAATTGCTGACCGTTTCCGGAATAAGCAAGACGATAGGTGACAGAAAGGTGCTCGACAATGTTTCGTTCACGATAAAGCCCCGTGAAAAGGTTGCTTTTGTCGGAACGGACGGACTTGCAAAGACGACGCTTTTTAAAATCCTTGTTGGCGAGCTTGAGCCTGACGAGGGTACGTTTAAGTGGGGAGTGACGACTTCACAGTCATACTTCCCGTCTGATAATTCCGAGTTTTTTGACGGCTGTGAGGATTCGCTGATCGACTGGATCAGAAGATACTCCGACCTTGTTTTTGAAACCGATGTCAGAGGCTGGCTCGGAAGAATGATGTTTTCGGGTGAAGAAGCGTCTAAAAAAGCAAAGGTACTTTCCGGAGGAGAAAGAGTGCGCTGTATGCTCTGCAAGATGATGCTTTCGGGCGCAAATGTGCTTATCTTTGACGAGCCTACCAACCACCTCGACCTTGAGTCGATCGAATCGCTGAACAAGGGTATCATCAATTTTCCCGAAACTGTGCTTTTTACCTCGCACGACCACCAGTTTGTGCAGACGATTGCAGACAGGATAATTGATGTTACAACCGGAAGCTTCTACGATAAAAACATCACTTATGACGAATATCTTGACGAGCTTGCCGCTCAGGAAGCGGAAAAATAAGCTCAGTCTTACAAGATAGAAATAATGCGAAAGCAGCAAAGGAGAGATTGTTTTGAAAAAGATTTTAGCGGTTATTCTGAGTTTGGTTATCTTTGCAATGATTGCCGCTCCGATGAGCGCAATGGCAGAGGACAGCTGCGGCTGTGACACCGTGCCTATCATCTATGTCCGAGGAAGAGCTACTATTTATCTGGACAAGGACGGAGATCCGAGCGATCCGAATAATTATACCTTGCCCCATGTTCCCGACGGATTTATTGAGAACGCACTCAAAGAGCTTGTCCCCGTCTACACAAAGGGATATCTGACAGATGATTTCTCTGAATTTAAAACCCTGTTCACCGAATATATGAGGGAAGCATATGCGGATTATGCCCTTGACAATAACGGTGAGGTTACAAATAATTCTGGCTTGCACTCAAGGGAATACTGGAAGAATAAGGTAATGTACGATGTCCATAAGCCTTCGACCGACGTTTCAACGCCCGATCAGGCGCAGAGTGAGATCTACAAGTATTTCTATCAGTACGACTGCCGTCTTGATCCCTGCGAAACAGCCGACGATCTCCACGAATACATACAGGCTGTAAGGGAGGTTACGGGACATTCTCATATCAAAATCGTTGCAAGATGCCTCGGAACAACTATCTTTTCCGCATACCTTGCCGAATACGGCTGGGAGGATATCGACGATATCGTTCTCTATAATCCGATTTGCTTCGGCACCGAGGTAAACAATTCGCTTTTCAACGGCGAGTTCTATTTTGACGCCGATGCTGTTGATTTCTTTGCAACTCAAAATCTTGACGAGTCGCTTCCGTTCACCCTGCTCAAGGAGATCATAACACTCAGCAACAAGACAAACGGTCTCGGAATGACAATGGATTATTTCAACAAGACCGCAACCAAGGTTGCAAAATATGTAATCCCCGATGTTCTCAGAGTTTGCTACGGCACTACACCGGGATATTGGTCAATGGTTTCCGCAGACAGATACGAGACTGCCCGTGATTACGTCTTTGAGGGCGTTGAGGACGAGTATGCAGGACTTATCGCAAAGCTTGACAATTACCATGAAACCGTAGGCTCACAGCTCACAGAAATGTATAAGCAGATTGAGGCTGACGGAGTGAATGTTTCGATAATCGCCAAGTACGGCTATCAGCTTTATCCGATCGTTATAAATGCCGATCAGCAGAGTGATATGATCGTGACCTGTGAACAGCAGGCACCCGGAACAACCTCCGCTCCCATCGGCAGTAAGCTCAGCGACGAGTACGTCAACAAAGCAAAGCTTGACGGAACAGACAAGTATATTTCTCCCGATCTTGCGATTGACGCCTCAACCACGCTGTTCCCGGATTCGACGTGGTACATACAGAATATGAAGCATAACTGCTATCCTCATGTGGTCGATCTTCTGATGTACAAAATTCTTCGTCACGAAGGGGAAAAGATGACCGTATTCAGCGACGAGAATTATCCGCAGTACCTCATCTATGAGGGAGAGGAGAACAACGGCGACAGCCTCAGACCGATGACTCAGGTGGATATAGGCGATCCAATCGAACAGCCGAGCTTCCTTGAGCTTATCAAAAACATTATAATAAATACATTTAATATAATTTTAGAACAGCTTAAAAAATTGTTCGTTTAAATTAAAAAAACGCAGATCGTTTGATTGACGGTCTGCGTTTTTTCGGCTTACGCTTCTTTGATATAAATAAACCGAGGGATTTCCCGCGCGGTAATCTGATATATTCCTGCATATTCACCTCGGAAAAGCACGGTGACGGTATTCTCACCGCTTTTCAGACGAAAGGTTTCCTTTTCGCCGTCCTTTTCAATGCCGGTCAGGTTCGGACTTTTCAACAGTCCAATCTCAACGTCCTCATTGTCGATTGCTGAAATGGTGACCTCGGCTTCGGTGTTGTTGGGGTTGTAAATATTCAGTACACACTCGATATAAACGTAATCGTCATCGGTGTAAAAATCCACAAAATAGCTGTTTGAGCTGTTGTCAAGAATCGGAGTTTTCTCAATCGAGCATGAGCCGAGGGCAAAAACAAAGCCGAAACACAGCAAAACTGTGATGATTTTCTTCATATAATCAATCCTTAGCGTGTAATGAATGTCGGTGTTTCTCGTTCGACAGCTTGATTTTATCACACAATGACTGTTATGGCAAGCTTTGGTGTTGACAAAAATAAGAAACTGGAGTAGAATATGAAATTGAGTTTCAGTTTCATATTTATATAGGCTTCGTGACAGATTCTTTAGCAAGGCGGAAAGGAAGGTTCAATAATGGAAACATCATATAACACCCGTCAGGGAAATCTTATTCTTGCGCTTTTGAAAAAAGAGCCGGGAAAGCACTTCACCGCCGATGAGATAATCGTCAGGCTCGCAAACGACGGAAAGTCGGTCGGTAAGGCAACTGTTTACCGTCATCTTGATAAATTGATCAGGCAGGGTCTTGTCCGCAAATACATTGCCGAGGAAGGACAGGGCGCTTGCTTTGAGTTCATCGACAAAAAAGGTGACTGCGCCTCTCATTATCACCTGAAATGCTCGGACTGCGGCAGGCTTTTCCACGTTGAATGTGAATATCTGGACGAGGTTGCACATCATATTCTTAGTCATCACGGCTTTGTGATCAGTCCAGAAAAAACGGTGCTGTACGGAACTTGCGACAAATGCAGGGAGGATTTGAATGAAAAATAAGATAACTGCCTTCGCTTTGACCGTGCTGATGCTTTTTCTCTGCGGTTGCTCTGCGTACGCTCCGCAAAAAAAGGGGGACAAGCTGAGCATTGTTTGCTCGATCTTTGCGCCCTATGATTTTGCACGTCAGCTTGCAGGCGACAGAGCGGAGATAAAAATGCTCCTGCCCACGGGCGTTGAGAGCCACTCCTATGAGCCGACGCCGAGGGATATAATCGAGCTTAGGAATGCGGACGTTTTTTTCTATGTCAGCGAGTATACCGAAACCTGGGTGACGCAGATAATTGAATCGGTTTCAGACTCCAAGGTGAACATC
>JAEDFL010000018.1 GCA_016292785.1 Clostridiaceae bacterium
TAACGCCGAACGAAAATTCACATTATTTTAATTTTATTTTGACACGGGAGATTTATCAAAGCGATTGTAATGAGAGGTTATCAAACGAAAACACCGCTGTCTGAGGTGATAATAGACTTTAGATATTAGACCTTAGACTTTAGACCATATCATTTTAAAATTTGATGGAAATTTTCAAATACCTTGCAACAAAAGGAGACTGAATTGGTTTCTGAAAACTTTAAATTTTCCACGTCTAACGTCTACCGTCTAAAATCTAACGTCTAAAAAATCGCCTCCCCTTGCAGCAAAGGGAGGCTGAAACGGTTTCTGCAAAATTTTATTTTTAATCGTCTGAAATCTAACATCCAACGTCTAAAGTCTCATGTGTAGTCGTATGAGCTTATCGCTTTATTTTTTCAGCTCAACTATTGTAATATTCTTCGCAGGGATATTCGCCTGACTGATAACAAGATCCTTGATTTGCAGGGAAACATTGTCGGTCAGCACTCCCTTGCCCACGATAACCTGACACACATCGCCGTCGATTATCACAACGCAGTCGCTTGAAATTTTCGCTGTTATAAGGTTTTCGAGATCGGCTTCGCTTTTTATCGCTTTTGAAAGCTCCGACAAAGCCTCTGCCGCTTCCTCTGCGGCTTCGGAGTCTGACTGAGCGTCTTTTATGACTGCGTTGAGAGCTTCCTTTGCCTCGTCATGTGCGGCCTCACGCTTGACCTTGAAGCCTGCCATTGTCTCCGACGATGCCGTTGTTGCCGAAACATATTGAGCGTCACCGAGGTTTTCCGCCTGTCGGTTGACCGTGGTTTGGTTCGTGTCGATTACGGACTTAACTCCCGGACGTGAGAAATACCAGTTGACAAAGACCGCCGCTCCGAGCGTCAGCACAAGGGCGATTGAAACAAGCTGTTTCCTTTTAATTATCATAACTATCACTAACCTCCGATATATTATTCTGCGGCTGATTTAATTTTTGCAATGCTGATGCGGTTTGTGCTTATGCCGAGCACGGCAGACACCGAGGAAACAATTTCTTGTCTGACCTTTGCGGAGTCCGCACCCTCGCAGACGATCGCCACGCCCCTGATTTCAGGTTCGATCACCTTTAAAAGCAGTCCCGATTCATTGTCGTCCGAGTCTATGACTATGTACTCTCGCTCCCTTGAACCGTCGTTGCTTTTCTCCTTGACGGCATAGACATTTTCGTCACCCGAAGCAAGCGTTACCATAACCTGTGTGCGGCCTGCTCCGTCTATTGCGGAGACTATCGAGGTCAGACGTTTTTCGATATCCTCCTCATAACTGTCACGGATATCTGTCACGGATTTTTCCGAGGCTTTTTCTTCGGTTTTGTTTTTCGGCGGCATAAGCTCCGAAAGCGTCAGCAAAAAAATTCCTGCGAGCCCCACACAGATTATTATTGCAAGCTTTTTGTCACGCTTGATTTTTTCAAGAATTTTTTCGACCGTTTGCTTCATTCTTTCACCTCGATTTTAACTTCGATACCGAGACGTGCTTTCAGGTTTTTCTCTGCATTTTCAAAGTAATTTTTATATTCTTTTTCAGCTTTTACCGAAACGTTTTCTATCTTCATTTCATTTCCGTTTTCTATATTGATACTTATGCTGATATCGGCGTTTTTTATTCCGCATTCAATGAGAATATCGGATATTTTTTCTTTAGTCATATCCTGCAGATATTCCGCCGTTTCGTTTCCGTCTGCTTTTGATGACTGTGTTTTGGGGATTTCAATTCCGTTGATCAGCTTCATCGGATCGGCTCCTTTCAGAAAAGGGCTGAGAATGGCGCACATGAGGAACAGCGACACCGCCGCCCTGACGAGCTTTTCCGTTGAGCCGCCCGGAGTTACGGAAAGAATTATCGCTCCGACTATTGCCGAGATCGTTACTGCATATGCCCATTGTCTGATTTCCGTCATTTTATCCCGCCTTTATCACAAGAATGAGTGCCGTTGAGATAATAAAGAGAACGGCATTGAAAAGCAAAACTACGTTCAGCAGGGTTATTGATGAGGCGAGAGCCTTCAGAAGCTCGGCGATGCCCTGCTGATTGAAAAGCTCACCTATCGCCGCCGAAAGCTTCAGCGCAAAAATCCAGAAAAGAAGCTGTATGCAAGAGGGCAAATTGATAAGCGCAACCGCCGCAATTCCGAAAATACCTACCGTGCTTTTGACGAGGACAAGACTGCCGATAATTCCCGAATACGCTTCGCTAAGAGCGCCGCCGACAACAGGCACGGCGGAGCTGATAACCAGCTTGATTCCCTTTGAAGCTACCGTGTCTGCGGCATTGGCAAGCGCACCCTTGATGCCGAGGAAAGCTACAAAAAGAGTTGAAACAAAGGTCAGAACGGCTGTAACGGTCTTTTTTATCAGCGAGGTAATTCCGCCGAGCTTGAAGGACGGCATAACCGATCCCGTGATATCGAGAGCCATGACCGCTCCTACAATCGGAACTATGTAACCGTTTGACATTCCCGAAATGATCTGCGCCCCCGTGAACGCTATCGACTGAAAGCTCATTGCAAGCGTAGGATTTCCCGTTGCGGTTATTACTGCGGCAAGCACGGGAATGAGCGCAAGCATCAGCTTTTCACTTACGGCGACAGAAGAAATTGCCGAGGCTATCGAGGTTGAAAGAGGAGATATAACAGATATAACGCACATCAGAGCTCCGACTATTCCGACGGTGTTTTTAATCCTGATATCATCGGGGGCGAAGCACTCGAAAATCGCTATGATAATCACAACGGCAATCAGCCTGACGGCAGATTTGGTCGGAGCTTCTATACTACCTGTTATCAGCTTTTTTGTAAGGCTCCAGATCTTCTGCGGAGTGACGCTGAACATTGAATCAAAGTCGGCGGAATCCGCTCCGATATCCCTGAGAAATTCCTGAGTCTGAGAGTCAAGACTGTCGTAGATTTTCTTTATGTCGTCGGCATAGGACGCCGCTCCTGCCGAGACCGTAAAAATAAAAAACACAGTAAGAACAGAAATAATAATTCCCGAAAATTTAATGAGCTTCATATTATTCAAGCAGCCCCTTTGCCAGCTCGGCAAGAGTTTTTATCAGCGAAAGGCACATCGCAAGAATGACCGACTTTCCGACAAGCTCAACGACGGTTGCAAGAGCGGAATTGGAGCTGTCGGAGCAGATGTCGGAGCCGATTTTTGTGATAACCGCAATGCCGAGAATTTTTACAAGCAGGCTCAGATAACCCTCGCTTATCAGCTCTGTTTCAGCCAACAGCCCGTCCGTTTCGATGAAAATATTTTTCAGATATTCAACCGCAAAAAAAGCAAGAACGGTTATTCCCGCAAGCTGAACGAAAACCGCAAGCTCGGGCTTAGACTGCCTGACCGTAACGGTCAGCACGGCGCATATTATGCCTGCCAGCGCAAATTTTATTATTTCCATATCACATTCCGAATACGGAGGAAGCCGAGGAATAAAGCTCCTTCAGCTCGGGTATCAGCATGGCAACAACGGCGATCAGCCCTGCAAGGACAACGAGCATTGCATATTCGTCACGCCCCGAACGGCTTAGTATTTGCTGAAGAACGGCAACGATGATACCGACCGCCGCAATTTTGATTACCAGTTCCATATTCCGCTCCTAAAATAAAATTATAATTATTCCTATGCCCGAAAGCATACCGAGACCGCATGCGAGGGAAGCGTACTGCTCACGCTTTTTTCTTGCCGCCAAAAGCCGCTCACGTGTAAGCTCCGTGTGGTAACGGCAGTTTGCAATCTGACCTTCCGAGTCGCTTTTGCCAAGGTTTTCTCCGAACGAGTAAAGAATACAGGCGTCCTCTCCGCCGATGCGGTCGGAAACGGACAGCGATTCCGACCAAGCTTTATTTATATCCTCGCCTTTTTCAAAAAAGGAAAGACATATCGGAAGAAAGTCAAGCTCTTTAAGCTCTTCCTTTTCCGCAAGGGCTTTAATCAAATCGCAGGTAGGACGGCTGAGATAGCTGATCTCGGTTTCAATCATTCCGAACATCAAAAGCATTTTTTCGAGGATCTGAACTCTCCTGCCGAGCCTGAAGGCAATGTACTGTCCCGTCAAAGCGCAGGCAAGCCCCATTACAATAAGTGATATGATTTTCATATTTTGCACCTTTCAATTTCTGTTTATCAATATCCTTTTTATGCCGAAATTTTTCTCGTTCAGAACCACGCAGGCTTCTGCCGCACCTGCATCGCTGAGCAGGGCGAACTGCGGTCTGCGTTTCAGCTCTGTCAGATCGGAGCAGTGCATTGTCACTATGAATTTCACTCCGCTGTTGACAAGTGAGCAAAGCTCCTGCGCCTCGCAGAGAGTACCTATTTCATCGCAGATTATCACGTTGGGCGACAGGGTGCGGACAGCAATGCCGATGCCCTGAGCCTTTGGATAATTTTTGAGAATATCGGTATTGAAGCCGAGATCACCGCCGCTTAGCTCAGAACGTTCGTCGATCACGGCAACCTTTTTCATTCCCTCGTCGGAAATCAGACGGCTGAGATCACGCAGAACTGTCGTTTTGCCCGACATCGGCGGACCGCATATCACCGTGTTCGGTATTCTGCTGTAAAAAAGACGGTTGTATATAGGCTGAGCACAGCCTCGGTATTCGGCAGGCACTCGTATGTTAATTCCCTCAATATTTCTGACAGATGTGATTTTTCCGTCCCTGACGACCGCCGTGCCGTAAACTCCGATTCTACAGCCACCCTCAAGGGTGATAAAACCCTCGGCAATGTTTTCGGTCAGACTGTGGACTGAGTAATTGCACATCTTCATAAAAATATCCTCGATCTCCTGCCTTGACAGCGTAAAAAGTCCCTCGGAATAGAAGCCCGTCAGACGTCCCGATGAGGTCAGAAACTCCGTTCTGTCGGAAAAGATCAGGACGGCGGCTCTGTCGGCTCTGAGCCTGATTTCACAAAGCCCGTCAATGTCCTTTTCGGCAAGAGAGGAGAACACAGGGGGAAGATATCTCAAAAGAAAGCTGAAATTTTCTTTCTTGCTTCGCCTCATATGCACCACCATTTATTTCTTATGACTTCTTGTCCCGAAATAGAACATACATAATGAAAGTTTAACGATTAACTTGCGATGAATTTTTGTTGAAAATCATTTTTGGGTATGATATAATTACAATGCCAAGCAAGTTAATATCTTTATCCTTTAGCGTCGTATGCATTTTTACATTCGGTAAAAATGCACACTCGTTTAATCTTTGCATACTTCGTTTAAAGTATAAAGATTACTTGCTTGGCGGCTATGAGCTGTGCGTTTTTCTGCACGGCTTTATGCCGTGCATTTTTTGTTTTACGGGGGTTTTATAATGAGCTTTTCGGAGAATTTCAAAACAGCAAGGAAAAAGAAAAAACTTACACAAAATCAGGTCGCCGAGGCGTTGAACATTGACCGTTCCGCCGTTGCACACTATGAAAACGGCACGGCGATGCCGCACGCAAAGAACATTCAAAAAATCTGTGATATTTTGGATATCCCGATTGAGAAGCTGTTTGAATGAATCAGATTGTATTTTGCAGATTTCTGTCTCCTCTTGTGCAAGGGGAGGCGATTTTTTAGACGTTAGATTTTAGACGGTAGACTTTAGACGTGGAAAATTTAAAGTTTGCAGAAACCAATTCAGTCCCCCCCTGTTGCAAGGTAGCCGAAAGGTTTGATAAAACCTTGCAAGGCTTCCCCTTGAGGGGAAGCTCCGCCGTAGGCGGTGATGAGGTGGAAAGTTAGACCTTAGATTTTAGACGTTAGACGTTAGACGTGGAAAATTCAAAGTTTGCAGAAACCAATTCAGTCCCCCCTGTTGCAAGATAGCCGAAAGGTTTGATAAAACCTTGCAAGGCTTCCCCTTGAGGTGAAGCCTTGCATAATTTCATCAAATTATATTTTTTCATCTTCAAAATCTAACATCTACAATCTAAAGTCTAATCAAGCCACCGCTTGTCCGAGAGCAAGCGGTGGCTTTAGTTGTTGTTATACAGTTAATTCAAATCAAAAAATCTTATGAAAGCTTATGAATGAACAGTCCGCTCATCAGCTTAGGCTCAAACCATGTGGATTTCGGCGGCATAATCTTCTCCGCATCTGCGATATCCATAAGGTCGTCAAGAGTGGTCGGATACATTGAAAATGCAATTTTCATATCCTCGTTTACTCTCCTCTCAAGCTCGCCGAGTCCTCTGATACCGCCGATGAAATCAATCCTCTTGTCGGTACGGGGATCGTCAATGCCGAAGATTGGGGAAATAACATTGTTCTGAAGAATTGAAACGTCAAGCTGATCAACAGGATCGTTCGCATCGAATGTTCCGTCCTTTGCGGTCAGCTTGTACCATACGCCATCAAGCAACATTCCGAAGGTATGCTTTTTCTCGGGCTTGTATGCATCCTTGCCGTATTCTTCGATCTCCATAACCTCGCCCAGCTTTGCCATAAACTCGTCCGCCGAGTATCCGTTGAGATCCTTCATAACACGGTTGTAGTCCATTATTTCAAGCTCGTCCGTCGGGAAAAGCACGGCAAGGAAGAAGTTAAATTCCTCGCTGCCCGTATAGTTCGGATTCTGCTCACGGCGCTTCTTGCCAACCTTGACTGCGGAAGCCGCTCTGTGATGACCGTCGGCAATATAGAGGGAGTCAATTTCCGCAAATCTGTCCGTAACAGCCTTTACCGTTGCGGCGTCATCAATAACCCAGACGGTATTTGTAACGCCCTCGGAAACGAAATCATATACAGGCTCATGGCTTGCTTTCCAGTCCTCAACCGTCTTGCTGACAAATTCATCGGGACGGTAGGTCAGGAAGATCGGACCTGTATTTGCGTCACAGTAGTCAACGTGATTTATTCTGTCGGCCTCTTTGTCCGCCCTTGTCAGCTCGTGCTTTTTGATAACATTATTTATGTAATCGTCGATTGCGGTACAGCCGACAAGTCCCGTCTGACTTCTGCCGTTCATTATCTGACGGTAGATATAGATGCAGGGATTCTCGTCCTCCTTGCAAACTCCGTCCGTAACAAGCTTATCAAGATTTTCCCTTGCCTTGAGATAAACCTTTTCGTCATAGAGGTCGATCGACGGATCAAGGTCAACCTCCGCCTTATCTACATGAAGGAAAGAATAGGGATTGCCCTTTACCATTTCTCTTGCTTCGTCGCTGTTCATAACATCGTAAGGCAAAGCGGCCACATCCTTTGCTCTTTCGGGGATAGGTCTGATCGCCTTAAAAGGTCTGAAAATTGCCATATAAAGATCACTGCTCCTTTTCTTAAACAAAAAACTGTTTTGTTCTTTTTTACGGTGATAATTTTACTATACTTACTGCTTATTTGTCAATATAAAACGAAAAAACCGCTCCTCTGTCGGAGCAGTTTTTTCGTAACTCAAATGAGATTTTTCATTCACAGCCGAGAAGCCAATCAAGACTTACATTGAGAGATTCGGCAATGGCTTTGAGCTCATAATCGGCAACTCCTCTGAGCTGTCCTTCAAGCTTTGAAAGTCCCGAAGCATTGAGGTCAATACCTCTGATCTGGAGCTGAGCCAGAAGATCCTTCTGCTTCATTCCGATAGCCTTTCTCTGCTGTTCAACCTTGGCGCCGATGATATTCATATCTCCGAGCGCCTGCTTTCTTGTTCTCATATCCTTCCTCCTATTTTCCTGCAAAGCTGAGAAACATCAAGTTTTCGTTCTAATATAATACCATATAGCAATAATAAAAACAACAATCGGAAAATAATACCATACTTTTTAGTTATTTATAATTGTTATTCTTTCTTTTGCGTTATCTGTTTTATCTATTTTCACAAAGAATGATTCCTCTACGTTTTATTTTCAAATAATAAAATTATTTCTTTTGGGATTGAAAAAAGAAAAAGGTAATGCTATAATAGCGGTACTAATCCTAAGGCGGTGTTCAAAATGAACAATCTTAAACAAAGAAATCTCACAATGCTTACCGATTTTTACGAGATAACCATGGCAAACGGTTATTTCCTCAACGGCAAAGGCGACACAACCGTACAGTTTGATATGTTTTTCCGAAACATTCCTGACAACGGCGGCTTTGCAATTATGGCAGGCGTTGAACAGCTTGTTGAGTATCTTGAAAACCTCAGCTTCTCCGACGAGGATATCGAATATCTCAGAGGCAGAGGCTTCTGCGAGGAATTTCTCGATTATCTAAAAAATTTTGAATTCAAGTGCGACATATACAGTGTGCCTGAGGGAACACCGATATTCCCCCGTGAGCCTATCGTCACCGTAAAAGGTCCTGCGATACAGGCTCAGTTTATCGAAACAATGGTACTTCTTGCAATAAACCATCAAAGTCTCATCGCAACCAAGACAAACCGTATTGTCCGTGCTGCTCAG
Source organism: Clostridiaceae bacterium (assembly GCA_016292785.1). Taxonomy (GTDB): domain Bacteria; phylum Bacillota; class Clostridia; order Oscillospirales; family Acutalibacteraceae; genus CAG-488. The sequence continues at coordinate 8,422 of JAEDFL010000018.1, forward strand.
GGACGACCGATAATGGAGTTCGGCTCACGCCGTGCTCAGGGCTTTGACGGAGCTGTCTACGGTGCAAGGGCGGCTTACATTGCGGGCTGTGCAGGAACGGCATGTACGATAGTTGACCGTGAATTCGGCGTACCTGCCCTCGGAACGATGGCGCATAGCTGGGTTCAGCTTTTTGATTCCGAGCTTGATGCATTCTGTGCCTATGCCAAGGCTTATCCCCACGACTGCACCCTCCTTGTTGACACCTACAATGTGCTCAAATCGGGTATTCCGAATGCGATAGAGGCGTTCAGGCGTGAGGTTCTTCCCCGTGGTTTCAGACCTAAGGGAATACGCATCGACAGCGGCGACATCACCTACCTCTCAAAGAAAGCAAGAGTTATGCTTGACGAGGCAGGCTTCGAGGATGTCAAGATCGTCGCTTCAAACTCGCTGGACGAATACATCATCAGAGATATGCTTCTCCAAGGGGCAAAGGTTGACTCCTTCGGAGTAGGTGAAAGGCTTATCACCGCATCGTCCGCTCCCGTTTTCGGCGGAGTTTACAAGCTCTGCGCCGTTGAAAAGGACGGAGAAATGGTTCCGAAAATCAAGCTCAGCGAAAACACGGCGAAGGTCACTATCCCCGGCGCAAAGAAGCTTTGGAGACTTTACGACAACGAGTCGGGCAAGGCTCTTGCCGATGTTATCACCCTTGAGGACGAGACGATAGACGACAGCCGGGATTACGAGATTTTCGATCCCGACTACACATGGAAGCGCAAGAATGTTTACAACTTCTCCGCCCGTCAGCTTCTCCAGCCTCTTTTCATCAACGGAAAGAGAGTTTACGAATATCAGGACATTGACGATATCAAGAGCTACTGCCTTTCTCAGGTGGACACGCTCTGGGACGAGGTCAAGAGATTTGAAAATCCGCATACCTACTATGTTGACCTTTCACAGCGGCTTTGGGACACCAAGCACGAGCTTATCAACAAATACAGAAAAAGATAATAATCACATCATCAAAGGGGTTGTCGCTTGTTGCGACAACCCCTTTATTATTTAGGTTTATTACTCTGAAACCTCAAAGACGAAGCTGTCGTCCTTATGCTTGCAGATATATTTGTTGCCCGAAGTCATACGTCCCTCAAGCATCTCCTCGCTGAGTCTGTCCTCGATCTGCGACTGAATGGCACGCTTCAGCGGTCTTGCGCCGTAGACGGGATCAAAGCCCTCGTCGGCAATCTTGTCGATCGCACTGTCGTCAAAATCAAGCTCAATTCCCATATCGTGAACACGGTTTTTGAGAGTTTTCAGCAGTCTGCGTGCAATCTCCTTGATATCCTCCTTGCCGAGCTGTTCAAATACAATTATATCGTCAACCCTGTTGAGAAATTCGGGACGGAAGCATTTCTTCAATTCACCCATAACCGCACTTCTTATATCCTCACGGCTCATTGTTCCGCCGTTGTCCTCACCCTTGAAGCCGAGAGCGGAAGCTCCCTCATTCGTGATGAGCTTTGCGCCGACATTTGAAGTCATAATGATTATGCAGTTCTTGAAATCGACCTTCCTGCCCTGCGAATCGGTGAGCACACCGTCGTCAAGGATCTGAAGCAGCATATTGAAAACATCGGGATGAGCCTTTTCAATCTCGTCAAAGAGGACTACGCTGTAAGGCTTGCGGCGCACCTTTTCGGTGAGCTGACCGCCCTCGTCATAGCCGACATAGCCCGGAGGCGAGCCGACAAGCTTGGAAACGGTATGCTTCTCCATAAACTCGGACATATCAAGCCTTATCATAGCACTCTCATCGCCGAAAAGCGTTGCAGCAAGCGTCTTGCAAAGCTCGGTTTTACCTACGCCCGTAGGACCGAGGAAGATGAAAGAACCTGTCGGTCTGTTAGGATCTTTAAGTCCTACCCTGCCTCGGCGGATCGCCTTGGAAACGGCGGAAACCGCCTGATCCTGACCGACTATCCTCCTGTGAAGCTCCTCCTCCATATGGATCAGCCGCTGGCTTTCCTCCTCGGTAAGCTGAACAACGGGAATGTGCGTCCATTCGGAAACAATCGCCGCTATTTCATCGGGAGTTACAACTCCGTTCGTTTCGGAGTTCTGCTTCTTCCAGCTCTCTTTAGCGTTGGCAAGATGGGTTTTGATCTCCTTTTCCTCGTCACGCAGAGCCGCCGCACGTTCAAAATTCTGGCTGTTGACGGCGGAAGCCTTTTCCTCGTCTATACGCTTGATCTTATCCTCAAGCTCACGGATATCCTCGGGCGGTGTGTAGGCACGCAGACGCACCTTGGACGCCGCCTCATCTATCAGGTCTATCGCCTTGTCAGGCAAAAATCTGTCGCCGATGTATCTTGACGACATCTTGACTGCCGCCTCGATCGCCTCATCGGTAATCTTTACCTTGTGGTGAGCCTCATACTTGTCCCTGATGCCCTTGAGTATCTCAACGGTTTCTTCACGGCTCGGCTCTCCGACAAGCACGGACTGGAAACGTCGTTCAAGAGCGGAGTCCTTTTCGATATTCTTTCTGTATTCCTCAATCGTCGTTGCGCCGATGACCTGCATCTCGCCCCTTGCAAGAGCCGGTTTGAGAATATTGGCGGCGTCAACCGCTCCCTCCGCCGAGCCTGCGCCGATAAGAGTGTGTACCTCGTCGATAAAAAGAATGATATTTCCCGACTTTGATACCTCGTCGATAGCCGACTTTATTCTTTCCTCAAAGTCGCCTCTGTACTTTGTACCTGCAACCATACCCGTAAGATCAAGGGCAACGATTCTCTTGTCTTTCAGAATTTCGGGTACCTCGCCGGATGCGATTTTAAGGGCAAGTCCCTCGGCAATGGCAGTTTTACCGACTCCCGGCTCACCGATCAGACAGGGATTGTTCTTCGTCCTCCTGCAAAGGATCTGAATAACTCTTTCAATCTCCTTCTGCCTGCCGATGACAGGATCAATCTTGCCCTGACGGGCAACAGCGGTCAGATCACGTCCAAACTGGTCAAGAGTCGGCGTTTCCGTCTTGCCCTTTGCCTTGGACGGATTTTTGGAGTTTGATGTTTCGCTCTGAGAAACGTTCACGTTCTTCGTGATCTCCTCGGCGATATCCGACGCCGAAACGTTCATCGAATCAAGTATATCCATCGCATAGCAGCTGCTGTCACGAATTATTGCAATAAGCAGATGCTCCGTTCCGACATATCCGTGGCCGAGACTTCTTGCAATTGTTATTGATGTTTCAATGATATTTTTGCTTCTCGGAGTAAAATCGTTCGGTGAGAGTACGGTCGGAGTGCCGATACCGACGCTGTTTCTTACAGCGTTTTCAACGTCGTCCGCCGTAATGTTTCTTGCCGTCAGAGCGGTGTAAGCAACACTGCCCTCACTCGTCAGAAGACCAAGCAGAAGATGCTCGCTTCCGATATATGTGTGTCCGAGATTTTCCGCATATTCTATTGCGGCATTAAGTGCTTCATTGGCTTTCTGAGTAAAGCCTGTAAACTTATACATATAAATCTCTCCTTTTCTATTCATAAAGGGACTCGTCAAAAAGCCGCTTACGCAAACCTTTCCGACAAGCCCCGTCATTAAAGAATATCCGAAAACACGAGGCTTTCAAAATTCCTGCGGTATTTCTTATTGAAATGCCTTTCTGACCCAATCAGCTCTGACAATATCTCTGTCCTGCGAGGAAAGCTCTCTGCCTTCTATGGCATTGATCGTCGCCGGCTGAACCTTGAACGAAAGCTCGTTGAGCTTCGTTATATCAAAATCAACCGTCTTGTTTGAGATGCCCATTCTCAATAACGAAGCAAGCTCCATAAACTCGTCTCCGCTGAGAACTCTTGCATTTCTGAGTATGCCCCAGGCTCTGAAAACCTTATCCTTTTCAAACGGACTTTCCAGAAGCTTTTCCGCCGCCGCTCTCTCCTGAGCGACAAGCTGAAGGGTTATGGACTGGAGATTGTCAAGAGCTGTTTCCTCCGAAATTCCGAGGGTTATCTGGTTGCTGAGCTGGTAGATATCTCCTCTCGGACTGCTTCCCTCGCCGTATGCGCCGCGGATAACAAGTCCGAGCTTTGATACGGTTGACGCAAGCTTTCCGATCTGTCCGCAGCGTGTGAGGGCAGGCAGATGAAGCATTACCGAGGCTCTCATTGCCGTACCGAGATTTGTCGGACACTGAGTAAGATAGCCTATCCTGTCATCGTATGCGTAGTTGAGCTTGCTGCCGATCAGATTGTCAACCTTGTCGGCAACGCTGTACGCTTCCTTGAGGGCAAGACCTGACATCATAACCTGAAGTCGGATATGATCCTCCTCGCAGAGCATAATGCTTATCGCTTCATCATCCGTCAAGAGAAGTCCTCTGCCCGCTCTGTCGGAGGCAAATTCGGGACTTATCAGATGACGTTCCGCAAGCGATACCGCCTGAGATCGGCTGAAATCCTTCATCCAGGTGAAGCCGAAGCCCCAGTTATCATTGCTGAGGACTGCGTTTTTGATCTCCTCGCAGACCTTTTCCTTGCCCTTTACCGTGAGGCGGCAGGGAAAAGGATATTCTTCAAGGTTTCTTGCAAGGCGGACTCTTGTGCTTATAACGATGTCGCCCTGTTCGCCGTTTTCAATATACCACTTATTCATTATTGCCTGCCTCCATTTCCTTTATTCTGTCTCTGAGGACAGCCGCCTGCTCGAAGTTCTGTTCCTCGACCGCCTTTTGCATATCCTCTTTCAGCTTCATTATCGGGTCAATCTTAGGAGCTTTCTCCTCCTGTGCAACGTGAGGGATCATCGAAGCCTGCTTGCCCGTGTGCTTTATTTTACCGTGTATCCTCTGCAAACTCGGCAGAAGCTTGTCGTAAAACTTCCTGTAACAGTCGGCACAGCCGAGCCTTCCGTTCTTGACTATATCCGAGAAGGTGTAGCCGCATTTCGGGCATTTCTCCTCGTGAGCCGAGCTGAGAAGCGGCATATCCTCACCCAGAAGTCCTGAGAAAATATTGCCGAGATCGAACCCGAAGCCTGAGAAGAAGTCACCGTAGCCGAGATGCTCGGCACAGCGCTGGCACAGATGTATTTCAGTCATATCGCCGTTGACCACTCTTTTTACATGAGTGGTGGCTTCATTTTTTCCGCAATTCTGACACAACATATAAATCATCCTTTCGTAATTACTGGTTTGACAATAACATTTGTTTAAATATCGACGCTCTTGCTCTGTCCCTGAACTGCGTCGGAATTTCTTTCAGGGATCGGTCTCCTGTCGCCGCAAGCATAAGCTTTGAAATTTCCGGAGACAGAATTTTTTGATAGTTCAGATTATATATATGCGCCTGACAGCTTGCCTCATCAATTTCGTTTCCGATCGAATTTACAACGTGCATAAGCACCGCCGCCTTGCTGTCGTATTTCGTTCGGGTGATCCTGATATATCCGCCGCCTCCGCGCCTGCTTTCAACTATATATCCCTGTTCGGGAGTGAACCTTGAGGATATGACATAGTTTATCTGACTCGGAACACAACCAAGAGCCTGAGCCATCTCGTTTCTCTGTATCTCCGTTTCGCCGTCATCGCTGAGCATTTCGAGGATCATCTTGGCGATCTCATTGCTCATACTCATAACATCATCTCCTTTTTGACTTTGACTTTCTTTGACCTTTTGACAAGTCAAATTATAGACCTTCCCTGACCTTTTGTCAAAGGTCAGAAAAAGTCAAATTCCAATTTTCTATGCCCGATTTAAGAAATTATATTTCACAATCTCTTTTTTTCTATGATTTTCTTTTATTTTCTCTTTTTTGCCCACTTTATATATCTTAAACAAAAAAGGACAGCTTCCGCCGAAACGAAAGCTGTCGATTATATATTTGATTACTGGAACATAATGAGCAGGAAGCCTGCGGCAACCGCAGAGCCGATAACGCCTGCAACGTTCGGACCCATGGCGTGCATGAGAAGGAAGTTTGTCGGATTATATTTCTTACCCTCATTCTGTGCAACACGGGCAGCCATAGGAACTGCCGAAACGCCTGCCGCACCGATAAGCGGATTGATCTTACCGCCTGTGATAAGGTAAAGAAGCTTTCCGAGAAGAACACCGCCGACCGTTGAGAAGGCGAACGCAACAAGTCCGAGAGCGACAATAAGCAGGGTTTTAACCTGGAGAAAGCTCTGACCGTTTGCCGTTGCACCGACGGTAACGCCAAGAAGAATAACAATAATATTGTTGAGAGCGTTCTGAGCAACATCTGAAAGTCTGTCAACAACACCGCACTCACGGAAAAGGTTGCCGAGCATCAGCATACCGAGAAGCGGAGCAACCGACGGAAGAATAAGCGCAACAAGAACGATAACAATTACGGGGAAGATGATTTTCTCGGTCTTTGTAACCTTTCTGAGCTGAGTCATCTTTACCTTACGTTCTTTTTCAGTCGTGAGAGCCTTCATGATCGGAGGCTGAATAAGCGGAATAAGAGCCATGTAGGAATATGCCGCCAGAGCAATCGGGGCAAGAAGATGAGTTGCCAGCTTCGACGTCAGGTAAATTGCCGTCGGGCCGTCTGCGCCGCCGATGATGGCGATAGCAGCGGCCTCCTGCGGATTAAATCCGAGAGCGATGGCAATAAGGAACGCAACATAAATACCAAGCTGTGCCGCCGCTCCGAGGAGCAGGCTGATCGGGTTGGAAAGCAGAGGGCCGAAATCGGTCATAGCTCCGACGCCGAGGAAAATAAGGCACGGGAATATGTTAGATTTAACGCCGGCGTAAATTATTCGCAGGACGCCCGAATCGTACCAGTGTTCACCCTGTCCGGCAAGTGAACCGTCACCGCCGAAGATCTGTCCGGCAGTCAGGTCGTCCATTATTCCTGCACCGGGAAGGTTGGCAAGAAGAATTCCGAATGCGATAGGAACCAAAAGCAGAGGTTCAAATCTGAATTTTGGATGAATGGCAAGGAAGAGGAAAACGAACGAAACAAGAATCATAACGATATTCTGCCACTCAAGAGAAGCAAATCCGGACGATTCCCACAAGCCTTTCAAAACATTTAATACTAAGTCCATTCTGAATACCGTCCTTTATTATAAAACTGCAAGAATCTGATCCGTATCGACCGTTGAGCCTTTGGACGCAAGAATTTGCTTGACCGTTCCGTCACAGGGAGCAACGATCTCGTTCTCCATCTTCATAGCCTCAAGGATAAATAAAACGTCGCCTGCCTTGACAGCCTGTCCCTCGGCAGCATTGACCTTGAGGATAGTGCCGGGCATCGGTGAAATAACCTGAGTTCCGCTTACTGCGGCAGCGGCAGGTGAAGCGGGTGCGGCGGTAGGTGCGGCAACGGGTGCCGCAGCAGGAACGGGAGCGGCAGGAGCCGCATTGCTTACGGAGGTAAGTATGGCGTCGCTTTCGCTTACCTCGACCTCATATCTTTTTCCGTTTAACGTAACAACATACTTCATTTATTTGTCCTCCGATAATTTGATGGATTTGAACGCAAGCCTGTCAAGGCTTATTCCGCTGCGGTGACTTACTATTGCCATAATTATCGCCGCCGTCTGTTCATCGACGTTTATAAGCTCAACGCTCGGCTGAACGGGAGCAGAGGGAGCTGCCGGGACGGGTGTTATCGGCGAATTTGTTGTCTTATTCTTCTTTGCGGATTTGTCGAAGACAGCCGCAATACCCTTGATGAAAAGGGCGATGACCGCAAGGATCAGCAAAACCGTACAGAAACCGACAACCGCAACAAGAGCCGCTTTTGCGAACGTCATAGCGTCATTCGAGCCGTAGATATTGGCGAAAACACCGAGAAGCTTAGGAGTAATATTCATATTATAAATCCTCCTTAATCAATTTTCTCAATGGAATATGTGAAGGTGTTTCTTGTTTTTTCATCACGCTTGTCAAAGAAAGCCTCAGCCTGAGTCGGGAATGCGATATAGGAAAGAACGTCCTCCTCGCTGTGAGCCTTGTCACCGATCTCAGCCTTTGCCGCTTCATATCCGTCGCCGAGGGTGTCGGCGTATCTGCCCTCGATCGGCTTTTCATCACCGAGGACTTTTTTGATAAGCTCGGGATCCATCTTTCCGGGAGCTTTGCCGTACTCGCCCTTGACATAGGCACGGATCTCCTTGGAAACATTCTTGTATCTCTCGCCTGCAAGGACGTTTGAGGTAGCCTGAACGCCGACCATTTGGCTCATCGGAGTGACAAGCGGAGGATAGCCGAGGTCAGCTCGGACTCTCGGAGTTTCGGCAAGAACTTCTTCAAACTTGTCCATCTTCTTCTGAGCGGTGAGCTGTGCAACAAGGTTTGAAAGCATACCGCCGGGAACCTGATAGGTCAGGGCGTCGGTATCCGTTGAAAGCACGACGGGATTGAGAAGCCCGCTCTTGAGAGCGTCCGCCTTGACCGGCTTGAAGAAATCGTTGATCTGCTTGAGCACATTGGTGTCAAGTCCGGTATCAAAGCCCTCCTGAGTGAGAATGTAGTTCATAGTCTCGGTAGCAGGCTGACTTGTTCCGCCCGAGAAGCAGGAAATAGCCGTGTCAATAACGTCAACGCCTGCCTCAGCCGCTTTCTGCAAGGTCATGGGGCCGAGTCCTGTTGTGCAGTGCGTATGAAGAACTATGGGAAGCTTTACATTTTCTTTCAATGCCTTAACAAGCTCAAACGCCTCTTTCGGGCTGATAATACCTGCCATATCCTTGATACAGATGGATTGAACGCCCATATTCTCCATATCCTTTGCAAGCTTGATATAAGCCTCGGTATTGTGAACGGGGCTGAGCGTGTAGCAGATAGTGCCGGAAGCGTGTGCGCCCGACTTGATCGCCTGATCTACGGCGACCTCAATGTTTCTGACATCGTTGAGCGCATCAAAAATTCTGATGATATCAATTCCGTTTTCGACGCTCTTTGCAACAAATTTTCTTACAACGTCATTGGGATAGTGCTTGTAGCCGAGGAGATTCTGTCCTCTGAGAAGCATCTGAAGCTTGGTGTTCGGGCATGCCTTGCGAATCTTTCTAAGTCTCTCCCACGGATCCTCATTGAGATAACGCAGACACGAATCAAAGGTTGCGCCGCCCCAGCATTCAAGCGAATAATAGCCTGCCTTGTCCATAGTTGAAAGAATGGGTTCAAATGTCTCAAAAGGCATTCTCGTAGCTATCAGCGATTGCTGAGCGTCACGAAGTACGGTTTCGGTTAATTTAATCTTTTTCATAGCTTTGCCTTCCAATTAAAATACTTTAATTTTAGAATGATATTTTTGACGAAATATATTCATTCAATTCGTCGATCGGCAGACGAACCTGTTCCATCGTGTCTCTGTCACGGACGGTTACACAGTTGTCCTCGAGCGAATCAAAATCAAATGTTATGCAGAACGGAGTTCCGATCTCGTCCTCACGGCGGTATCTCTTGCCGATTGAGCCTGTCTCATCAAAATCGACCATAAACTCCTTGCTGAGCTTTTCATAAACCTTGAGAGCGTCAGCGGAGAGCTTCTTGGAAAGAGGAAGAACTGCCGCCTTATAGGGAGCGACCGCAGGACTGAGATGAAGCACAACTCTTGTATCGTTCTTTTCGGCGTCAATGACTTCCTCGTCATAAGCCTCGCAGATGAGCGCAAGAACGGTTCTGTCAAGTCCGTATGTGGACTCTATTATAAAAGGTATATATCTTTCATTGGTTTCGGGATCAAGATAATCCAGCTTCTGACCGCTGTATTCCTGATGTCTTGTGAGGTCGAAGTTAGTGCGGTTGTGCGTGCCGTTGATCTCACCCCAGCCGAACGGGAAGAGAAATTCGATATCGCAGGCCGCCTTTGCATAGTGAGCGAGCTTCTCGTGATCGTGGAAACGAAGATGCTCTTCGGCAATTCCGAGATCGAGATAATACTGATGTCCGTAGTTTTTGAAGTATTCGTAAAGCTCGGTGTCCGTGCCCTCCTTACAGAAGGTCTGGAACTCCATCTGTTCAAACTCAATCGTTCTGAAAGTGAAGTTACCGGGAGTGATCTCGTTTCTGAAAGCCTTACCGATCTGACCGATGCTGAACGGGAGCTTGGCTCTCATACTGCGCTGAACGTTGAGGTAGTTTACATACTCGCCCTGTGCGTTTTCGGGACGGAGATAGATGATGCTCTTAGCATCGTTTGTAACTCCCCTGTATGTCTGGAACATAAGATTGAACTCTCTGATGTCCGTGAAGTTATGCTTGCCGCAATTCGGACAGGGAATTGAATGAGCCTTGATATATTCAAACATTTCCTCTTTCGTCATACCGTCAGCGTGAGCGTCGGGATCGAAATCGTCAATGAGGTTATCGGCTCTGTGACGCATTTTGCACTCCTTACAGTCAAGAAGCGGATCGGAGAAGCTGGCAACGTGACCGCTCGCCTCCCACACTCTCGGGTGCATAAGGATATCGGCGTCCACCTCGTAACTGTTCTTTCTCTCCTGGATAAAACGCTTTCTCCAGGTGTCCTTTACATTGTTTTTCAGCCTTGCGCCGAGAGGACCGTAGTCCCATGTGTTTGCAAGACCGCCGTAGATGTCGCTGCCTGCAAAAATGAAGCCTCTGTTCTTGCAAAGAGCAACTATCTTGTCCATTGTTTTTTCAGTATTTGATAGCATTAAACCAATTCTCCCTCATTTTAAAATCCTTAGAAATTATAAATTATTTTAAATGATAAGTCAATCAATAAAGTATATGAATAATTTAAACAATTAACTTGCAAATATTGGTTATATTGACATTTTCTTAACAAATTTTCTGAGATATCCTTTATTACGGCGTGAAGTCGCTTTTCTGATTGTAAATTTTACATCAATGTGGTATAATAAATAAACCGAAATAAAGCTTGGAGTTGGTCGGAAATGACTGAAAAAAATATTAAATTTCTTAACTTCGGATCTCTGAATACCGATATGGTCTACACGGTCGATCACACCGTCCGCCCGGGAGAAACCACAGCTTCGTCAAAGCTGGAATACTTCTGCGGCGGTAAGGGACTTAACCAGTCCATCGCCCTTTCACGAGCAGGCGCAAGGATCTTTCACGCAGGCTGTGTCGGCTCTGACGGCGACCGCCTGATTGAACAGCTTGAAAGAAACGGGATCGACGTTCATCTTGTCAAAAAATCCGATATGCCGAGCGGTCATGCGATAATTCAGGTTGACAAAAACGGGCAGAACAGCATACTGCTTTTCGGCGGTGCGAACAAGCAGATCTCCCCGGAGCATATAGCCGCCGTGCTGTCCGATTTTAAAGCGGGCGACCGTCTGTTTTTACAGAACGAGATCAACAATGTTGATAAAATCATTTCTGCCGCATCTGAGAAGAAAATGGATATCGTTTTCAATCCCAGTCCGTTCGGTGAAGAAATACAAAAGTTTCCGCTTGACAAGGTGTCGTGGTTTGTCGTCAACGAAACCGAAGCGCAGGAGCTGACGGGTGAAACCGTTCCCGAAAAGATTTTATCCGCATTTTCCGCAAAATATCCGTCCGCTAAAGTCCTGCTCACGCTCGGCGGTGACGGCGCATACTGCAAGGCGGACGGCAAAACATATTTTCATGATATTTTCGATGTTCCCGTTGTTGACACGACCGCCGCAGGCGACACCTTCCTCGGATTTTTCTTCGCCACGCTTGACAGCCGAGGAGTTGAAGAAGCCTTGAAATACGCTTCCGCCGCCTCTGCCGTTGCCGTTTCAAGAAAGGGAGCGTCCTCGTCCATTCCCACGGTTGAAGAAACAGAAAAATTTTTAGAGAATTATAACTGAGCTTTTCGCAAAAAAATGAGTTTGTACGGTCACGCACAAACTCATTTATTTTTTATTCAATTATTTCAGCCGCTTCGCTGTCCGTCAAATTCGGATCACGGATAATTGCCGACAGCAATGCCGCAGGCTTAGGAATTTCCGTCTCAAACAAGCCGTCCTCAACAAGTCCGTACAGGTAAACATCTGAGCCTGAATCGGCTATCTGCCTGATAATATCCCTGCAAAGTCCGAAATTTTTCTTCCAGCCCTCCGTGAGCTTTTCCCACTTGGGCGCAACCTCCGCTTTCTTCGCCTCGATCAGCTCACGGCTCGCTTCACCGACGGTATAAGGCTCGGTGTGGTACTCAAAGCAGGACCAGTCGAGAGTTGTCATACCCTTGATGATAAAACCGCTTTTTTCGTCCTCACCTCTGAGGTGCAGACACTTATCCGCAAAACTCTTTGTTTCATCAAAGCTTTCTGTGCAGAGCGGATCATATGCAAACGGAAAAGCTCCGCAGTCCTCCCAGATAATTCTTATTCGCAGATCAACCTTTGCAATCGTATCAAGATGATCCTTGACCGAGGTTGCGTGAAGTCCGAATAAGATTTCCGTTGACGGAGATTTTTCAAAAATCCTTGCGGCGGTTTTGTTGACAAGCTCGGTCACCGCCTCGGCAACGCTCACCCCGTTTATACTGTCCGAACCAAGCTCGGTAAAAGACTGAAAATAGATCCCGTCCGGGCTTATCCTCTGATAGTCGCCGGCAAAGGTGTCTGCAATATCGTCACTCAGTTTTTGCAGGGCTTCGGCGTCAATGGATTTGACATTCTCTCCGCATTTGTCCACCCAGCCCCACGCAAAACCCCAGATGACCTTTATTCCGAGTGAGTGGGCATAGTCCAGAACATCTTCGCTGTTCAGCGGAACAATGTCGTTCCAGATGATAACCGAGTTCATTCCGAGCCGCTTCATATTGTCAAGAAATCCGCGGTAGTCGTATATTACGTGTCCCCAAGACCAGATGCCATACTGTTTAATTGAATTAACCGTCATAACATCAACCGTTCAGAAGCTTGAAGTTCTTTTTGTTTGAGGAATAGAGCTTCTTGAAAACTTCAAAATTCTTATCGTATGCCGCCTTGAGCGAGGTGTTCGGCTTGAAGGTCTTTTTGACGGGAATATAGTTCTTTACACTTCCGAGATCCTTGATAACTCCAAGTCCTATTCCGATTATTGCCGCCGCACCGACTGCGCCGACATCCTGCGGTCTGTCAACTACCTCGATCGTTCTGCCGGTTATATCGGAAAGTATCTGAGCCGTTACGTCGGAGAGCGCACCGCCGCCGACAAAGCGTATCGGATTTGAGGTTTTTATCTTCTTGTCCTGTGCTTCAAGCATCCAGCGCTGATGATAGCATACACCCTCGATTACTGCTCGGAGCATATCGGATTTGCCTGTGTTTATATTTATGTTGAAGAACATTCCTGCGGCATTCGGATCCTCAAAGGGACAGCGGTTGCCGTGAAGCCACGGGGTAAATATAACACCGTTTGCTCCTGCCGGAACCTTGCCGATAATCTCCGACATATAGTCATAAAGGCTTGTGTAGGCTTTCTCCGTATGCTCGGTTATCTTCTTCGACTCTATGAAAATGCCGATCTCGTCAAGGCAAAGATGATCCCTTACCCATTCAAGGCACTTGCCTGCCGTCTCCATCTCGGCAAAATAGTTGAAGCTGTTCGGATCTGCGCCGACAATCGCCGCTATCATTGCCGATGTATCAACAAGCTGTTTTTCAACGACTGTGCCAACCCAGCCGGAGGTTCCGGAATAGATGTGAGTATCACCGACGGAACAGCTTCCTGCGCCGACGCCGATCAGTGAAGCGTCACCTCCGCCGCCGAAAACAGGCGTTCCTGCTTTAAGTCCAAGCTTTTCCGCCGCCTTTTCGGTTATTCCGCCGACCATATCGGTGGACTCGATTATATCGGGCAAATGCGACATATTGACCTTAAAGATATCGCTGACCGTCTTGCTCCAGCCCTCCTTGCCCTTTCGGGTATCGTAGAGCAGGGTTGCAAAGGCGGAATCCTTTGTCATTGTGAATTTATCGGTGCATCGGCTTATAAGGAAGTCCTTAACGTCAAGCCATTTGTAAGCCTTTTTATAGTTTTCCGGCTCGTGATTTTCCACCCATTTATATTTGTAAACAGGATCCTTTACACTGCACGAAACCGCTCCCGTTACCGCAAGAGATTTCAAAAGCGGAACGATATTCGCACCTGCGATCTGAAGACCGTAAGCCATATATTCCTTCAGCTCCTCCTTGGCACGCTGATCCATATAGCTCATAGGTCTGCGGACAGGATCGCCGTTTTTGTCAACAAGAACAAGAGCCTGCATCTGAGAGCAGAACGAAATGCCTGCGATCTGTTCCGGCTTGATATCCGTCTTTGTGAAAATCTCCTTGGTCGTGGAACACATTGCGTCCCACCACTCCTCGGCATCCTGCTCGGCACCGCCGTTTTCGAGTATGTAAAGATTATATGAACCGTACGAATTGACTATCGGCTTGATCTTCTCCCCGATCTCAAAAAGACAGGTTTTGAGTCCCGTCGTTCCGACGTCGTATGCAATAACGTAGGTGTTCATTTTACATCAGCTCCAGTTCACTTAATTTATTTATATAGTATTCTATCATAAAACGAGCAAAAAGTAAAAATATTTTCCGTTTTTTTACAAAATTTTTTATATGACATATTTAAAAAAGCAATAAGATGTGTTAGAATATAATTGCGGTAAAATCCAAAAGGAGGAATTTTCCATGGGAAACAATTTCGCAATACAAAATTATCTTGATGCCGATAAGGTGACAAAAGAGCTTGACGCTCTCATCAAAAAGCCGATTTACAGCATCAGACCCGAAGCTCTCAAAAAGTACGAGAGCGAATACTACGGCAAAAAGTGTCAGAAATCAAAGGAAATGATAGACACCGCAAAGCAGAGAATACCGGGCGGAGTTCAGCATAACCTTGCTTTCAACTATCCGTTCCCCCTCGTATTTACTAAAGCGTCGGGCAATAAGCTCTACGATATAGACGGCAACGAATACTATGATTTTCTTCAGGCAGGCGGTCCGACAATAATCGGAAGCAATCCTCCCGAAGTGCGTGAAAAGGTCATTGAACTGCTCAACGACTGCGGCCCGTCAACAGGTCTTTTCCACGAGTACGAATATAAGCTTGCAAACAAAATCGCCGAGTGCGTTCCGTCCGTTGAGATGTTCCGTATGCTCGGTTCGGGAACGGAGGCATGTATGTGCGCCGTCCGTGTTGCAAGACTTGCAACAGGTCACAAGAACATTCTTAAAATGGGCGGAGCATATCACGGCTGGTCGGATCAGATGGCTTACGGTATGCGTGTTCCGGGCACGAAGAACCTCCAGTCAAGGGGCGTTCCGATGTTCGTATTCAAGCACACCGACGAGTTCTTCCCGAACGACCTCAACGACCTTGAAAGAAAGCTCAAGAAGAACGAGCTTACCGGCGGTACTGCAGGCGTGTTCATCGAGCCGGTAGGTCCCGAAAGCGGAACAAGACCGCTCAGCAAGGAATTTATCAAAGGTGCGGAGGCTCTCTGCCGCAAATACGGTGCTCTGCTCATCTTCGACGAGGTTGTAACAGGCTTCAGAATAGGACTTTCGGGCGCTCAGGGATATTTCGGAGTTGATCCCGATCTCACTATCTTCGGCAAGATTATTGCCGGCGGATATCCCGGAGCAGGCGGAATCGGCGGTCACAGAGATGTTATGGCTTACCTCGGCGCAGGTCTTGATTCTTCGGGCAAGAAGGTCAAGAAAGCAATGTGCGGCGGAACAATGGCGGCTACTCCCCTTTCCTGCGTTGCAGGCTATTACACGATCTGCGAGATCGAGAGAACAAATGCCTGCGAAAAGGCAGGACTCATGGGCGACAGGCTCATCGAGGGCATACAGAAATCCATCAAGAAGCACAATCTTCCGTTCGTAGCCTTCAATCAGGGTTCGATCTGTCACCTTGACACGGTCGGCACGATGCACTTTGCTATCAACTGGTCGAAGCCGTGGGAGATCCCCGAAATTCTCAAGCAGACAAGCGCACGTCAGAAAGAGATGGAGCATATGGGTGCGGCATATATGGCAGAGGGTATGGTTACACTCGCAGGAAGCCGACTTTACACCAGCGCCGCATACACCGAGGAGGACATTGACGACGCAATATCCCGCTTTGACAGAGTTTTCGACAACTGCGGAAGAATAGGTTAATTACATAAGGGGGACGTTTCATTGTATACTTTGGAAGAAGGTAAAAAGGCTGTCATCGAGGCAGGACACAGACTGCTTGAGACAGGTCTGATAGCAAGAACGTGGGGAAACGTGAGCGCAAGGATATCCGACACACAGTTTGTCATCACTCCGAGCGGCAGAGCATACGATTCTCTCACTCCCGACGACATAGTCGTGGTCAACATTGCCGACTGCTCATACGAGGGCGACGTTAAGCCTTCAAGCGAAAAGGGCATCCATGCCGATGCTTACGCTTTGAGAAAAGATGTTAATTTTGTAATCCACACCCACCAGATTAACGCTTCGATACTCGGTGCGGCAGAGCTTGCGCTCGATCCCGTTCCGAAAGCGTACAGGGAGCTAATCGGTGAAACCGTTCCGTGCGCAGGCTACGGCATGCCGTCCACGGATAAGCTCAGGAAGGCGGTCAAAGCCGAGTATGCCGCTCATCCGGACTGTAAGGCTTTTCTTTTGGCGCATCACGGTGCTGTATGTCTCGGCAAGGATTTTGACGAAACCTTTGAGATCATACAGGCTCTTGAAAAGGCTTGCGAGGTCAAGCTTCAAAAGGCTTTTCTCGTCTATGAGGGTACGCCGGAATACACAAAAAAGCTTATGCTCGACAGCTACATCAGACACACGGGCGGTAAGGCTCTGCCGGAATATGTATCCGATTTCGGCAGCAGCGTTAAGGACGGCGAGTTTTTCATGCTCACCTTTAAAAGCGGAGCCTGCTTCAATGTCAGAATCAAGGGCTGTGAATATCACGGCGAAAAGAAGCTTCCGGCGGTTGCAAAAATTCATGCCGCAATTTATCAGTCGTCCGATATAAAATACATCAGGCATCTGACCGAAAGCGATATCATCGCATACAGCCTTACTTCGGATCAGATTGACGCAAGAATTGACGACTTTGCGCAGATAGCCGGCGCAAGGATAGGCTCGTTGAGATGGGACGGTTCGGCGGCTTGCGCCAATGAGGCGGCAAGAAAGCTCAAGGATAAGAACGCCCTGCTCATTCACGGTGCAGGTGCGATCATCACGGGCAAAAGCCTCGGCGATCTCGATGCGGTCGAGCTTGTTATGAGCAAGGAATGTAAGGCTCAGATAGGTGCGCTCTTCCTCGGAAACGGCAGCCCTCTCAGCCTCGTTGACCGCATAGCTCAGAGAATCGTCTATGTAACAAAATATTCCAAAAAAGCGGCAGAATAAAGCCAAAAAACTCATAAAAAAATTTTCACACCCACGATTATCCTTAAACGATCGTGGGTGTGTTTTTCTCGGTGCAATCCGATCATCTTTCATTTTCGATGTCTGCAAGCATCTGCACTCTTTTTGCGTGACGTCCGCCCTCATAAACTCCCGAGAGCCAAGCGTCAACTATCATCAGAGCGAGATCAAGTCCGACTACCCTTGCGCCGAAAGCCAGCACATTGGTGTCGTTATGCTGTCTTGAGAGCAGTGCGGAATAAGGCTCACTGCAAACAACGGCTCGGATTCCCTTGACCTTGTTGGCGGCAAGAGAAATGCCGATGCCCGTACCGCAGATAAGAATACCCTTATCACATTCGCCTGACGCAACAGCCTTGGCAACCGCCTTGCCGTAAATCGGATAATCCGTGCGCTCTGTGCTGTTTGTACCGAAGTCAACAACCTCAATACCTTTTTCTTTAAGATGCTCAATGACCTTGCCCTTCAGTTCAAAACCGACATGGTCACAGCCTATTGCAATTTTCATACCTGAACCGCCTTTCGTTTAACCGCCGAAAAAATGCGGTTTGCTTTTCTTAATGAACTGTGCGGATCGATTTTCACCGATCCGCACTTAAAAATGTCTTTTGATCCTGACTCAAAAGCAGTTTTTTGGAAAATAGAAGGGGGAAAATATATCAAGAAGCGAGTGGATCGACCGACATTTTTTCTCTGCTGCTCCGAAGCTCGGTTTGCAGTATGCTTAAAAGCTTCGGAGCGGAGTAACCTCTGATAATTTTGGGGATCATATCATTCGGTTGCATATAATAAAGTTCGGAGGAAAGAACCTTATTAGTTATTTTGTAACGAGGTTGGAGTCAACCGGAATTGTCTCGGGAGTTGCGTTAGGATCGATAGTTTCTGCATTCTTAACAGCCTCGATCATACGGCGGAGTGATGTTGCGCCGATTCCTGCCGAGTCCTGAGCAACCGTTGCCGAAAGCTCGCCTGCCTGAACGCTCTGGAGAGCCTCTTCCGCACCGTCTGTACCTACAACGATAACGTCCTTGCCTGCATTCTTAACAGCCTGGAGTACGCCGAGTGCCATTGTGTCGTTGCAGCAATAGATAGCCTTGATGTTCGGGTTGGACTGAAGCATGCTTGCCGCTGTGTCAAGAGCCTTCTGTCTGTCCCAGTCAGCCGGCTGAGAAGCAACGAGCTTGATGTTTGAAGCAGCGTTGAAAGCGTTTGTTGCGCCTGTCTTTCTTGCTTCACCGGAAGCGTTGCCTGCCTTACCTTCAACGATAGCAACTTCGCCGCCGTTTGCAAGGTTGTCAATGATGTACTGAGCGCCCTTTTCACCGACCTTAACGTTATCCGTTGTTGCGAAAGCGATAACGCTGCCGCCTGCCGCTTTAAGAGTATCCATGTCAATCTTCTCGTCTATGTTCATTACATAGATGCCCTTCTTGTTAGCCTCAACGATACCGTTGATAAGGTTTGTGGGTGAAAGAGGAGCAACGCCGATAGCCTTGTAGCCCTTTGTGATGCAGTTCTCAAGGATCTTGAGCTGGCCTTCTGTATCTTCCTCTGTTGTTGCTGCAAAGATATCAACTGTAACGCCCTGTTTCTTTGCTTCTTCCTCAATACCTGCCTTCATCTTTGCCCAGAAGTCGTTTGAAAGCGGCTTGAGAATTACGGCATAATCTGCCTGAGCCGTGTTCTTGTCAGCACCGTCTTTTGTGCCGCAGCCTGTGAGTACGATGGCGAAAAGTGTGACCACCGCGAGGATAATGCTTAAAATTCTTGCCTTTTTCATAGTGATAATCCTTTCTTTAAATAAAATTTTTTATATTACCGACGGAACCCCCGTCAGTTAATACCTTTGATTTTCTCGTGAGCAAAAATTCCGCTTCCGTAAATTCCGCTCTGCTGATCGTGTTCGGAGAAAAGTATTTCAAGATTTTTCTCCGGATACGGCTTGCGTACCTTTTCATGAATTGCCTGAACGAGGATATCCTTGGGGAAGCCCTCCATAAATACAACGCCGCCTGCAATTATCGAATAATCGGGATCGAGAATATTTATCTCGGTTGCGATCGGAATTGCCAGATCCCTTACAAACTTTGTGAGGATCGGTGAATTTCCGTGATACTTGAAAACGTTTCTTATCGCAACATCGTCAAAATATTTTGAAGCAATAAATTCAAGTCTCTTGCCGGAGCATCTTGTTTCCGAGCAGCCTATGTTTCCGCAGGTACATTCCTCATCAATCTCATAGAAAGGAATGTGTCCGAGTTCTCCTGCGGCTCCGTTCTTGCCGGCATATAGCTCGCCGTTGATGCATATCGCATTTCCGAAGCCTGTTCCGACATAAAAGCCGAGCACGGTTTTATTATTGTCAATTTTCAGCTTCTTCATATCGTTCATCAGCAGAAAATTTACATCTCTGTCAAGGAAAACGGGCAATCCGAGCTTTTCCTGGAGCTTGTCGCTGAATCTGATATTGTTAAATCCCTTTAAATTCGGGGTTGAGATAATCGTCTTTTTATCCTTGCTGACGATCGACGGGATTCCGACTGCGGCGGCTATGACAGAATCACGGATACCGTATCTTTCCATATAAGCCTCGATCTCTTTGTGAATGATCTCAACCACATCACCCTCGTCGAAGATCCTGCTGGAGTTCTTTTCAAAATAGCTGATATTGCCTTCGGCATCAACAGCTCCTATTCTGAAATTAGTTCCGCCGATGTCAATTCCCAAAGTTAGATTTCCCATCCTGTCCACCTCCTTAGACGGTAAAGCTTTTTTACACTTCTACGCCTGTCAATGTTTTAAATTCTTCCGTCATGATATCCCACGCTTTTGTGAGATCCGGATCCTTGGAGAAAAGTCCCGAAGATCCTACGATGAACACCTCGGTGCCTGCGTCGTACAGTCGCTTAAAGGTCTTCTGATTGCATGAGCCGTCCACTTCGATAAGATAATTGTAGCCGTATTTTTCTTTAATCTCCTTTGCTTCGCTGATCTTTGCGAGCATCTCCTCGATAAACGGCTGACCTGCGAAGCCGGGATCAACGGACATAATCGTCAGCTTGTCGATCCTGTTGATATAGTGTTTGATCGACGAGAGAGGAGTTGACGGACTGAGCACAACGCCCTTTTTACAGCCGAGAGCTTCAATCTTGTTCATTATTCTGAACGCATCGTTTACTATCGTTTCGGCGTGGGGGCAGATATAGCCTGCCCCTGCCTTTGCGAGAACTTCAATATAATCGTCCGGATCAGTCACCATAAGATGACAGTCGATCGGCTTTTTTGCTATTGTCGAGAACACCTTTACGAAATCCGGGGAAAGCGTGATGTTCTTGACGAAATGACCGTCCATTATATCCACATGATAGAGGTCGCATCTTTCATTGAGGATCTCCGTCTGATTTTTGATGTCCAGAAGATCCATACACATAAGCGACGGATTAAATAACGGTTTCATAAAAATCACCTCTGAGCTAATTATTTCTTGCGTGCAACAAATCTGTCGAGAGCAACCGATCCAATGATGAGCAAGCCCATAACAACCTGCTGCCATACGCTCGGAACTGCGAGAATGTTAAGACCGTAGTTTATAACGCCGATGATAAGACCGCCCATTACAACGCCGAAGATCTTACCTTTACCGCCGAAGAAGCTTGTTCCGCCGATGATCGAAGCGGCGATAGCGTAGGTCTCAAAGCCTGTTGCCGCTGCCGGCTCAGCAGAACCGACACGTCCGATAAGAACGATACCTGCAATACCTGCACAGATGCCTGAGATGATGAATACTATCAGGGTGTGCATATTTACGTTAATTCCCGAATACCATGCGGACTCTTTGTTTCCGCCGAGCGCGTAGATGTTTCTGCCGACCTTGGTTTTCTTTGTCAGGAAAGACAGGATAACCGCAACCAATATTGCAATTATCGCAACTATCGGGAGAAGATCGAATACCTTGTAGGAGATAAAGCTTGTGAATGATTTCGGGAAACCGAAAACTGCGCTTGAATTTGAAATAATGAGGGTTATACCTCTGAATATTGACATTGTGCCGAGGGTGATGATGAACGGATGAAGTCCTGTTACGTTAATAAGAAGGCCGTTGATGAAGCCGAGAAAACCGCCGAAAATAATGCCCACTAAAATTGCTAACAGCGGATTTATTCCGGCTACCATCATCTGAGCCGAAACCATACCGGTCAGGGCTACTACCGAGCCGACCGAAAGGTCGATACCTGCGATAAGGATCGCAAAGAACTCGCCCATCGCAATGAGGATGTTTACAGAGCTCTGTGAAAGAATCTGGGTGATTGTATCTGTTGAGAAGAAGATGCCCGGTTTCATTACCGCAAGAAGAATAAGCAAGATAACGAGGATTCCGAATGTACCGTACTTCTGCCAGATCATATTAAAGGTAACTTTTTCTTTGGGTTTAACCTGCTTTATTTTTTCAGACATAGTGTTCACATTCCTTTCTAATCAGGCGATATCCGCCGTTGACGCTTTGATAATGTTTTCTTCTGTTGCTTCCTTGTGCGGGAAGGTCTTGACGATCTCGCCCTCTCTGAAGACGTGGATCGTGTCGCACACCGCAAGAAGCTCTGTCAGCTCGGATGAAACGACAAGCACTCCCTTGCCCTCGTCGGCAAGCTTTCGCATCAGAGCGTAGATTTCACTCTTGCTTCCGATGTCGATACCCTTTGTCGGCTCGTCAAATATAATTATCTGTGAGTCGGCGGCCAGCCATTTGCCGAGGATAACCTTTTGCTGATTACCGCCCGAAAGCTCCGTGATTCCCTGATCTACGGAATAGCACTTGATGTTCAGGCTCTTTTTCTGCTCCTCGGAACAGGTTTTTTCGTACTTACTGTTTGTCAGTCCGCCTGCTCCGCCGAGTGTTGAAGCTTTTATAAACGGCAGAATTGAAATATTCTGCTTGATGTCAAAGTTGTGGAAAAATCCGGTTTCACGTCTGTTTTCCGTAACCATCGCAAGTCCGTGCTTGATTGCGGAATAGGGACTCTTGATGTTGACTTTCTCGCCCTTGATGAATACCTCACCGCTTGCTTTCGGCTCGGCTCCGAAGATCGAGTTCATCATTTCACTTCTGCCCGATCCGACAAGTCCCGAAAAACCTACGATCTCGCCCTTGTGAAGCTTGAAGGAAACGTCCTTGACCTTTCCGTCCTTTCTGGAAAGATTCCTGACCTCGAAGATGACCTCCTCGTTCTCGTAGCTGTCGGGAGCGTCCTCATGCTGGTAGGTGTTCTGAACCGTTCTGCCAACCATCATCGTGACAAGATCGTCAACCGTTACTTCGCTGACCTGCTTTGTTCCGACGTATGCGCCGTCCTTGAGAACCGATACTCTGTCGCCGATCTCCTTGATCTCGGCAAGCTTATGGGAAATGAATACAATTCCTTTTCCCTCTTTCTTCAGCGCTCTGACAACATCAAAGAGATGCTCAACCTCTTTGTTTGTCAGGGAAGCTGTCGGCTCGTCCATGACGATTACCTTACTGTCTGCGGCAAGAGCCTTGGCGATCTCGACCTGCTGCTTTTCCGAAACGCTGATATCCTCAACGAGGGTTTTCGGATCTCTGTTCAGACCGATTTTTGCAAGAAGCTCCTTTGCCCTTTTGTTCATCTCTGCATAATCGACCACCGAAACGGGACCGAGCTTTTTCATCGGGAGCTTGCCCACAAAGAGATTTTCCTGAATGGACAGCTCATTGATAACGCTTAGCTCCTGATAGATAACGCTGATTCCGCATTCGTAGGAGTCTTTGGGAGTGAGCTTGCTGAATTCCTTGTCACCGATGATTATTTTGCCCTCGGTGGGCTGATAAACGCCGGAAAGGATTTTCATCAGCGTTGACTTGCCTGCTCCGTTTTCTCCCAGCAGAACGTGTACCTCGCCCGATTGGATATCAAACGATATATCCTTCAGAGCGGTTACTCCGGGGAATTTCTTGACTACCCCTTTCATTTCAACGAGAGTACCCATGATATCCTTCCTTTCTCTAAATACTGCTTTATGAATAGTTTTTTGGAAAATATTTGTTAAATATGTTGAGTAAAGGTTTACTCAACAATTACTTAAAAAAGGGGGTTACCCTTTCTTAAATTGAATCAACCCGTGCTTCCTCTGACGGAAAGCGCTACCGGAATTGTATATTCGTGAACTTTGTTTGCGTTGTTGTTGATAAGATCCATGAGTACGTCAACTGAACGTTTTCCAAGCTGTTCGGTATCCTGAACAACCGTCGAAATCGGCGGATCGGAGATCTCCGTATGCGTTATTCCGTCGAAGCCTACCAGCTTAACGTCTTTCGGGACTTTCTTGCCCGACTCTTTAAGACCTCTCAAAGCTCCGAGAGCCATAGTGTCCGTTGTGCAGAAAACGCCGTCAAACTCCACGCCGTCGGAAATCAATTTTTTAACCGCCTGTCTTGCGTCCTCGTATGAAACCCGACAGGGAACGATCCGTGAATCGTCAACTTCGGCTCCGTACTTTTTTAATGCGTTCAGATAACCCTGAATACGTTTGTTTACCGTCGAATAGGAATTAACATCGTGAATTATCGCAATTTTGCGGCAGCCTTTTTTGATAAGCTCCTGCGTTGCGAGGAAGCCGCCCATCTCGTTATCCGAGGAAACGTAATTAAATTCAACTCCCGGTCTTCTGTCGATATAAACAACGGGAACGGTAAACTCTGTTGATACCTCGTCAACCGACGTTCTTGCGCTGATATAAATTATGCCCTCAACGCCCTTTGACTGGAGCGAAGCAATGTGAAACGCTTCATAATCCACGTTTTCGTTGCTGTCGCACACAAATACGTTATAGCCCAAGGGAATAACCGAGCTTTCGACTGATCTGACAATGTGCGAAAAGTATTCGTTAGTGATATCGGGAATTATTATTCCGATAGTCTTTGTGCGATTCGTTCTCAAACCCTGAGCGTTGGGATTTATGGCATAATTGTATTTCTCGACGACCTGCAATACCTTTTTTTCTGTCTCTGCGGAGTAGCGTCCGTTCTTATTGAGCACCCTTGAGACCGTTGCTATTGATACCCCCGCCATACGGGCGATATCCACCATCGAAATGTTTTTATTATCCATATTATCTCCAGTTTGTCTTGGTTGGGTAATCGTTTACCCTACGCCCATAGAATAGTCCAAAAAAGATTATTTGTCAATAGATTTCCATAAGATTTTTATTTTTTGTGAATTGTGTTTAAAAACGTGCTTTCTGTTTTGTATATAAAGCGCAGGAGAGGTCAATTAAAATGCCTCTGCTTGACAATAATACTTTTTCTTGATTTTAGCTTTTGCGTATGCTATAATGTTTTAAAATATAATTACTGCTATTATAAAGGTGGCGATTGTGTGAAAACGGTAATACTTGCAGGAGGCTTCGGCACAAGAATAAGTGAAGAAAGTCACCTCATTCCAAAGCCTATGATTGAGATCGGCGGTATGCCGATTCTCTGGCACATTATGAAAATTTACTCCGCATACGGATATAGCGACTTTATAATCTGTTGCGGCTATAAACAGCACGTTATCAAGGAATACTTTGCCGACTATTTTCTTTACAGAAGCGATATCACCTTTGACTTTTCCGACAATGGTAAAATGACCGTTCACTCAAACGAAACCGAGCCGTGGAAGGTCACTCTCGTTGATACCGGGCTCAACACCATGACAGGCGGAAGAGTTAAAAGAGTTCAGAAATACATCGGTGATGAGCCGTTTATGCTCACCTACGGCGACGGCGTTGCGGACATCAATATTGACGAGCTTGTCAAATTCCATAAGAAAAACGGACATATCGCTACCCTTACCGCTGTGAACATAGGTCAGCGGTTCGGCATGCTCGACATTGAGCAGGATAACAGGATATCCTCTTTCCGTGAAAAAAGCGAAAATGACGGAGGTCGCGTGAATGCCGGCTTTATGGTGCTTGAGCCGAAGATCTTTGACTTTATCGACGGCGACGAAACCGTATTTGAGAAAAAGCCGCTTGAAACCTGTGCTTCCCTCGGTCAGCTTGACGCTTATATCCACGACGGTTTCTGGAAGCCGATGGATACTCTCAGGGAAAAACAGCAGCTTGAAAAAATGTGGGCGGACTCCACCGCTCCCTGGAAAATCTGGTAAAAAGCGATCCGAACATTTAAAAGTGGTGATGTTATGTTCAGTCTGTCATTTTACAATAATAAAAAAGTTCTTGTAACAGGTCACACGGGCTTTAAGGGTGCTTGGCTTTGCAATATTCTGAAGCTTGCAGGCGCAGAGGTCACAGGCTATTCGCTTGAGCCGCCGACCGATCCGAGTATGTTTGAGATAACCGGCATCGGCAAAAAAATCAATTCAGTTATCGGAGATGTCAGGGATTTTGAGCATCTGAAAAAAGTATTTGACGAGGTTCAGCCGGAGATCGTTTTCCACCTTGCCGCACAGCCGATCGTTCTGCAATCCTACAACGATCCTAAATACACATACGAAACCAATGTTCTTGGCACAGTAAACATACTGGAGTGTATCAGAACAGGCAACTCGGTTAAATCTTTTCTGAACGTTACAACGGACAAGGTATATAAAAACGATGAAAACAATCAAAGCTTTCGTGAAAACGATCCTCTGGACGGTTTTGATCCGTATTCAAACTCCAAATCCTGCTCCGAGCTTGTAACTCACAGCTATAAAAGCTCATTCTTTGCGGACGGTCATGTCAGAATATCGACCGCAAGGGCAGGCAACGTTATCGGCGGCGGTGATTTTGCCGACAACAGAATTATTCCCGACTGCGTTAGGGCAGCTATGAAAGGCGAGGTTATCAAGGTCAGAAATCCCAATTCGATTCGTCCCTATCAGCACGTTCTTGAACCGCTTTATGTCTATCTTATGATTGCAGCGGCTCAGTATGACGATCCGCATTTTTCGGACTGGTACAACGTCGGACCGAACGAATCCGACTGTCTGACTACGGGCGAGCTTGCCGGCTGTTTCTGCAAAGCATGGGGCAACGGTCAAAGCTTTGCCGCAGAGCATAAGGATGGTCCTCACGAAGCCAATTTCCTGAAGCTTGATTGTTCTAAGGTCAAATCCGTTTTCGGCTGGAAACCGAGATGGACTGCAAATCAGGCTGTCGAAAAAACCGTCGAATGGAC
>JAEDFL010000019.1 GCA_016292785.1 Clostridiaceae bacterium
AAAATCAATATTAGCCTTTCTTGCCTGAACTAATTGATAACCTCTTTTTATACGGTACAGCTTGCCGTCCTTTTTAAAATATGCGCCCGTCTGATGAAAGCGGAACGGCACATTTTTCTCAACGCATTGCCGCCGTAAATCGAGTATCCAATCGTAGTCGCACGGTCTTGCTTCAACGCCCGATTCTCCGCCCGTTGAAACCTCCTCAATCGTTTCGTCAAGAAAGGAGGAAAGGTCGATATGCTCAAGCAGGGGAGATGCGATTATCGACTTGTGTTTAATCGGAAGAGATTTAAAAATCGGAAGTCGGAAATCTGCCCTGTCCTGATTTTCAACGGTACAGCCGACAAGAACATTGTCGTAGCCGTCGCCCCAGTCATCGGGAATACAATCCATAAAACGGTCGATCCGTTTAGTGAAAAAATAGAACCGGCAGTCGCTTCGCTCCTTAATCATTTTCCAACATTCGTCACGCCACCCGTCTGCGTCCCCCAACAGAAAATCAGAGGTAAAACAAGTGAAAACGATCTTGCCCGACGGAATTTTGTATGTTCCGTCTCTTTTCTTTTTTACCGGCAGATCGAACGAACGGTTTTTCTTGCACAGACTGCTTGAAACCGTGCTCCCGTACATCTCGTCCTGCCTGTAAACATAGCAATATTTACAGCCGGGGCTTATTTTTGTGCAGCCGTGCCACGGATTCCAGTCCGCATAAATATTTATTCTTTCGTTACTGCTCATTGCTTTAAATTGTGAGCCTTGACGTAGTCAACGACCTCGTCAACGGTTGTGAATGCGAGCGCAACGCTTGTGTCTGCCGCACCGTAGTAGATTGCGATTTTTCCGCTTTCGCTGTCGGCAAGAGCGGCGCAGGGGAATACAACATTCGGAACATCGCCGACACATTCGTAAACCTCGTGAGGACCGAGCAGAAAGCTGTCCGCTCTGTAAATCACTTTCCACGGCTCGTCTTTGTCGAGTATTGCCGCACCCATGCTGTAAGAAAAACCGTTACAGCTTGTGATAACTCCGTGATAAAACATCAGCCAGCCCTCGTCGGTTTCAATAGGCGTAGGACCTGCGCCGACCTTAGTCATCTCCCAGTTCTTGACAGGTCCTATTACAAACCTGTTTTTGCCCCAGTATTCAAGATCACGGCTTCTCATAAGGAAAATATCTCCGTAGGGTGTATGACCTCTGTCACACGGTCTGATAAGGAGCATATATTCCCCGTTAATTTTCCTCGGAAAGAGGACTCCGTTTCTCGATACGGGATAACAGGCTTCTTCAAGCTCAGTCCACTCCTCAAAGTCGGTTGTATATGCAATTCCTATAACCGTTCCGTGCGGTGTGAGCTTAACCCATGTCAGATAGTATTTACCCTCGATCTCGCAAAGGCGGGGATCATATCCCTCAAATATGTATTTGTCCGTAAGTTTCCAGTTGACAGCGTCATCGCTGAAGCCCGTTACAAGCACCTGATCACGTGTCCTTGTGTCAACTCTGAAAACTCCTGCAAAGCCGTTGCCGTAAGGCACTACTGCGGAGTTGAAAATACTGTTTGCGAAGAAAAGATTATCCCTTGTGATGATCGGGTTTCCGTCATATCTCCAAACGGGATATCTGTATCCCTCAGGCTTATCCTGCCAGGGAATATTTTCGATTTTTTTACCTATGATTTTTGACATTCCGTTCGCTCCTCAAAAAGGTTTTTTCATCTTAATAATATCACATATAAATCAGCAAATCAATAAGGCCTGCCCGATTTCAAAAATACGGTGCAGAGTTTATGATTCCAGAGCCTTTCTCAGCTCTTTTAACGCACGTTTTTCTATTCTTGATACATAAGAACGGGAGATGTTAAGCTTTTTTGAAACCTCAAGCTGAGTCATCGGTTTTTGACCGTCAAGACCGTACCGCATCATTATTATTGATTTTTCTCTCGGATCCTTCATTTTTTCAATTTCCCGTGAAAGTTTTTTTAGCATTGTCATTTTATAGATATCCTCAACGATCTCGTCCTCAGTTGAGATAATATCCATCAGCGTCAGCGGATTTCCCTCGCTGTCCGTGTCGATCGGCTCATTGACAGAAATGTCCTGAGCCGTCTTTTTCTGCGCCCTGAACTGCATCAGTATTTCATTTGCTATTTTCGCACAAAGAGGTTTTTGAATCCTCGTCAAGGTCATCTGCACCATCAATTTCAAACGGAAAATCAATCTCATCGTCCTGAACGCCGAAAAGTATCACATGAGCGTTTGATCCGTCCCAAACAACCTTACGGACAAGTGTTCTGATGGCGGTTCGCTTCTGCTCAACGGTCATTCCGTCAATTCCGTTTCTGAAATTCGTCAGAAGCTGACGGAAGATATCAAATTCCATATCGGTCAGCTCCTGCTGTGAGGTCAGTCCCTCAAGCTCATTTATTTTGTTTTCTGTTGTGCTTATCTCTTTGCCAAGCTGTTCAATTCGTTTTGCGACCTGATTCCTTGCGATGCTGTCACTCACATCTGCAAGCGAGTCAATGAGAACGGTGATTTTCTTTTCGAGATCTGCCTTTTCACGATGAAGCGCACAAAGCTGTTCCTCGTAATCGGAACGGCTTCCCGTGTAGAATTTGCGTCCCTGCTCCAACTGTCTGATAAATGTGCTGTCGTCCTCGGCAAGCGTTTTTATCTGTTCGATTATCGCCGCGTCAAGTGCATTTCCGTTAGCGTTTTTCAAATTGCAGGCGGCTCGCTGACTGCGTTCCTTCAGCTTGCAAACGTAGGTGAATACGGTTTCGCCGTCGGCATTTTTTCTCTTGCCCATCTTAGGATACATTCGGCTTCCGCAGCTGCAAAACAGCAAGCCTGTGAGCAAGGCTTCGTTGTTGCGAGGCTTACGATAAGCCTTTGACTTGTTCCTCTCCAGGGATTTTTGAACCTTAACCCACACCTTGCCGGGGATAAGTCCATGATGCTTGCCGATCGCAACGATCCAATCCTCCGTCGGCAGATGCTCAACCGCCTTGCCCTTTTCCTGATTGGTGCGGTTGTATGCCATAATGCCGTGAACTCCGTCAAAATCCTCCTTGCCTGCGAACAAATCGGACTCAGCTTTTACGAAGTAGTTATAAGCGTCCTCGTCGGCAATCATATAGACGGGATTTTGCAGGATTCCCTTGATTGAAAAACGTGTAAAATAATTCCCGTTCTTTGTCCTGATACCACGCTTAATAAGCTCGGCTTCTGTGATTGTCTGCGAGTCGTTCTCGATATATAAATCAAAAATTGTCTTGATAATCTCCGCTTCCTCGGGAACAAGCTCCAGCTTGCAGCATTTTTTAGTTTTGCCGTCAACGGTGACGGTCTCAACGGCTGCCGATTTATAGCCGGTCGGAGTGATGCCGCCGAGCCAACGACCTGTTTTTGCAAGCTCACGCATATTGTCACGGATTCGCTCTGCAATAGTTTCACGCTCAAGCTGAGAGAACACAGAGGTGATATACATCATTGCACGTCCCATAGGGGAGGCGGTGTCAAATTGCTCCTTGATAGAGACAAACGCAATGTCCATACGGGAAAGCGATTCAATCAGTCCCGCAAAGTCGCTGATGTTACGGCTGATACGGTCAAGACGGTAAACGATTATCGCCTTGAACCTGTGATTTTTTGCGTCGTCCATCATACGTTTAAAATCGGGACGGTTCAGATTGCCGCCCGAGAAGCCCTCGTCCTCATAAACAGCTATGTTTTCGAGCGCACCCTCGCCGTAATGAATGCGAATGTACTCCCTGCAAAGCTCAACCTGATTGCCGATGCTCTCACCCTTGCCCGTAAACTTCGATTTTCGGGAATAAATCGCTATACAATCTCCGTTCTTTTTCATAAAAAACCCCTGAAAAACATTTTACGATATGCATTATATTAAAATACAACATAAAGTATTTCTGAAGATAATAGAGAAAACGAAAATTTGTTAGCAATGTCGATGATTTTATTTTATTTTGCTTATCATTTGATGAACTATAAATTATACTAATTATGCGCTTGATAAAGAAAATAATTTCAAAATTGAAATTCCTACGCCGTAAAACGGATTTTCCGGAATGATAAATCATATATAAAACAAACTTTACAATAAATGGCATATTTGTAAAATTCATACAATGATTATTAGATATTATTGTTTTTGGGTTTCTCAAATATGCTTTTTTGTATTCTTACCCCTATTTTGTTAACAAAAAATCAACATTTCAGAAATAAATATAAAATAAAACGTATTAATCATTTAAAAAAATCGTGCATAGGTACAACTATTATGAGAAAAGGAAAAAAATATTGAATGTTTTTTTCTTGTGTGATATAATTAACAAAATAATAATGGGTATTAGTGTATTTTTATATTTTTGTTTTTTAAATCTAAATCTTTTTGAGGAGATCCTTATATGAAGAAAAACTATAAAGCCGCAAGAGAATACTATACTATTGATTTATTGCATATCGTCAAAACACTTTGGCAAAAAATATGGCTGATAGTGTTATCGGGTGTGATTGCCGCAGGAATAGGTTTTTCCGTTTCTGCTTTTATGATTGAACCCGAATATTCCGCATCAATAATGCTTTATGTTAACAACAGCTCGTTTTCACTGGGCAATACAAGCTTTAGCATCAGCTCTTCCGAAATTACTGCCGCTCAGAGTCTTGTTAAAACATACGGTGAAATACTTAATAACCGTACAACCCTTGAGCGAGTTATTGAGAAGGCGGATGTTCCTTATACTTATAAGCAGTTAAAAAGTAAAATTCAGTCCGGTCAGTCGAACAATACCGAAATTATGAGGGTTGACGTGACAACCAACGATCCCTATGAGGCGGCAAAAATTGCCAACTGTATTGCGGAGGTTCTCCCGGTAAGAATATCGGAGATTATCGACGGTGCTTCAATGGAGGTCGTTGACGCTGCGGTGCCTAACCTTGAAAAGGTGTCGCCGAGTATAACACAATATACCGCTATCGGTTTGATTTTAGGTGTGTTTATTTCGGTTTGCGTGTTTGCCGTAGGTGCTTTGATGGATGATACTATCCACGATGAAGAGTATATATTACAAACGTATGAATACCCGATTTTGGCTAAGGTTCCCGATCTTTTGGGTTCAAACAGTAAAAAGTACGGTTACTATAACACCAAAAATAAAACCTCGAAGAATTCATAAGGACGGTGTTGAGATATGGGAATATTTAACGGAAAGAAAACCGATGTCGTGTTTTCTGAAAAAGACATGAAAAGAACCTTACACAAGAACCTTGAATTTACAGCTATTGAACAGTATAAAATTCTCAGAACAAATCTTGATTTCACCTTGCCTGAGGATGTAAAGTGTCCGATTATCGGCGTAACAAGCTCTATGAGGGGCGAGGGTAAAAGTACCACCGCAGTTAATCTTTCATATGTGCTTGCCGAAAAAGGCAGTCCCGTTCTTCTGATTGACGGTGACCTGAGAATTCCCTCAATAGCCAAAAAGATGAGAATTGATTCGTCGCCCGGTCTTACCGATCTGCTTATGGGACACGGCGCTCATATGCCGGATTTCCGTTCCGCATTGCTTGATAATTGGTTTATTTTGCCCTCGGGTGATATTCCTCCGAATCCGTCGGAGCTTCTTGGCTCACGCAGGATGGAATATATTCTCAATAGCCTTCGTGAAAGCTTTGAATACATTATAATAGACTTGCCGCCCGTCAATATTGTTTCGGACGCTTTGTCAATAGCCTCCCTAATTACAGGAATGGTTGTTGTTGTCCGTGAAGATTATACGGAAAAGAAAGAATTGGAGCGTTGCTTCAGACAGCTTCAGCTTTCAAATGTCAACGTTCTCGGTTGCATTTTGAACGAATCGAAAAACGATGGCGGTTCGTACAAGAAATACAGAAAGCACAAGTATTATAAGTATTATAAATATTATCAGAGTTCCGCAAAGAGTGATAAGTAATGATTGATTGGCATTCTCATATTTTACCGGGTATCGACGACGGAAGCGGCAATGTTGACGAAAGCCTTGAGCTTTTGAAAATGCAGCTTGAGCAGGGTGCGGATACCGTAATTGCAACGCCTCACTTTTTTGCCAACGATGAAACCGTAGATGAATTTGCGGTTCGCAGAGATGAGAGCTTCAACAAATTGATTTCTGCCGCTCAGGGCGAAATCCCCCGTATTATCTGCGGTGCCGAGGTTAAATATTATCCGGGTATCAGCAATTTAAATGAGTTGAGCAAGCTATGCATAGGGAAGAGCAATCTGCTCTTACTCGAAATGTCAATGGGTAAATGGACGGAATACACAATCAGGGAATTGACCGAAATTTCAGTCTCTCACGGTGTGAGAGTCGTTCTTGCTCATATAGACAGATATCTGAAAATTCAGAGCGAGACCACATGGGAACGCCTTTATGAAAGCGGAATACTGATGCAGGTAAACGCTTCATTTTTCAATGAGCTTTTTTCAAAAAGAAAAGCTTTGGATATGCTGGCTAACGGCGGTATTCATATGATAGGCTCGGATTGCCACAATGTCCGCAGCCGTCCTCCGCGATTAAACAAAGCGTATGACCTCATACGAAAAAAATTCAGCGATGAATTTGTTACACAGTTTAATGAGTATGGTTATTCACTACTCTTTGAATAAAAATTTTATTTGAAAGGACTTTTTGTTATGAAAAAATTGTCAGTCTTTTTATCAGTTGTTTTAATAGCTGCGCTTCTCTGCGTCGGCGCATTTGCCGCACCCTTTGTCAGAAGCCCGGGCGCCGCTCCCGGACCGGAGCTTGTAGATTATGAGTCCGAATCCGAAGACTGCACGGCCGATTTGATTATTACACCATTCTCTCACCGTGATGAGCTTGGCTCGGATTTGAAATCAACGATTATGACGGCATACAACGAAATCAGATCGGTAGAGGATATCACTTCATTAAACAGTGCTTTGGCAGCCCTTGCTCAGAGAAAAGGCATTCCGTCAAAGAATCTTGCCGTAAGCGAGCTGTTCGATGTTCACTATGTTCATTGTGATGTCCACGACGCACACGGAAACTTCAGAATCAAGGTAAGCAGTGAAAGCTCCGAAAAATTCGTAGCTCTTCTGCACTATTACAACGGCACATGGGAGCTGATTGATAACGCAAGAATAGAGGACGGTTACCTTGTATTCAGCATTAAAGATTTTTCACCCTTTGCCATTGTTGTTGATAATTCCGAAAATGTTGCCGATACCGGAACTTCGGAAACTCCTTTGACCGGTAATATGGAGGGCAACATCAAGATCGCTGTATTGGCAACCGTAATGTGCGGTTCTTTGATAGCAGGCATTATCCTTTGGAAGAAATCTAAAAAACAGGCCGCTTAAATGAGGAGTCTATATGGGAAAAAAACGTAACGGTAAAAGAAAACTTATGCGATATTTATCTATCGCTTTGTTGATAATTTTTCTTTTAACAGGTGCTTTTTTGCTTTTAGAATTATGGGAAAAGCGTCAAGGTAATTTCCCCGAGCAAGAACCGCAGGACACCGCAATAGAATATAACGGTGACAAGTATGTGATAAACGAAAGCGTCGAATCGTTTTTAATTATGGGACTTGATAAGTTTGAGGACGCCATAGACAACGAGTCCTATAACAACAATCAGCAGGCCGACTTTCTGATGCTTTTGGTTTTTGACAACGAAGAAAAGAAATGCACGGCGATTCATCTTAACCGTGATACTATGGTTGATATGAATATTCTGGGCGTTGCAGGTCAAAAGGTTGGCACAGTTTATAAACAGCTTGCGCTTGCGCATACCTACGGCAACGGTAAGGACGTAAGCTGCCGCAACACGGCTGATGCTGTTTCGGGACTTCTGAACGGAGTCAAGGTCAATCACTATTTGTCAATTACCATGGACGCAGTTCCTGTTCTGAATGACCTTTTGGGCGGCGTTGAGGTTACCGTTCTGGACGATTTCACCGGAATTGACGATTCGCTTAAAAAGGGCGAAACGGTGACGCTTCACGGTGAGCAGGCGCTGACCTATGTCCGAACCCGTTACGGTCTTGAGGACAGCTCAAACAGCACCCGTATGGTACGCCAGAAGCAGTATTTGAACGCAATATATGACAAGGGCATGCTCAGAATTGAAGAAGATGATGAGTTTGTGGTCGAGGCATCCGTTAAGCTGGCGGACTATATTGTTTCCGACCGTTCCGTTAATCAGTTACAGGAGCTTACAAAAAAGCTGTCACAGTATGAGCTTACCGAAATTGACAGTATTGAAGGCAATTCAAAGGTCAAAAACGGCCTTATGGAGTTTTATCCCGATGCCGATTCGGTAGATGAAATTGTGTTTGATTTATTCTATAAAAAGAAGTAAAAAAAGAAATGGAGGAGAGTATGAAGGGCAAAATCAATTATTTAGTTTCCTCCGGTTCGACAAGTAAAAATCCCGATTCAGGAAGTGCGGTATATAAAAGTCCTGCATACCTTGGGGTAAAAAGAGGCTTTGATATCGTCTTTTCCCTGATATGCTTAATTGTATTTACAATTCCGATACTGTTGCTGATGCTGATAATCGTTATCGACAGTCCCGGCGCACCGCCTATTTACACTCAGGACAGAGTTGGTAAAAACGGCAAGATGTTTAAGTTCTACAAATTGCGTTCTATGGTACCCAATGCGGATCAGATGCTTGATTCGTTGCTTGACCAAAACGAAATGGAAGGTCCTGCGTTTAAGATTTCTGATGATCCTCGTATTACACGGGTTGGGCGGTTTATCAGAAAAACATGTATTGATGAACTGCCTCAGCTCTGGAACATTTTAAAGGGAGATATGAGCTTTGTCGGACCGCGTCCGCCGCTTCCGAGAGAGGTCGAGCAGTACAATGAATATCAGTTTGGCCGTTTGGCGGTCACTCCCGGACTGACTTGTTACTGGCAAATTCAGCCCGACAGAAACAGCCTTAGCTGTGATGAGTGGTTTGAAATGGATTTAAAGTATATCGAGGAGAGAAGCATTAAAACCGACTTGCTTATTTTATGTAAAACCGTTGGTGCCGTTCTGAACATGGAGGGTGTATAATGCCTCAGCGCAAAAACACAAAATTAAAGGTTGCTATGCTGGGACACAAACGTATTCCGTCACGAGAGGGCGGAGTTGAAATTGTTGTCGGCGAATTGGCAACACGAATGGTTGCCTCAGGTCACGATGTCACCTGCTTTAACAGGGGAGGACATCATGTCAGCGGAGCCGATTTTGACGAAAAGGCTTTGAGCGAATACAAGGGAGTTAAGCTGAAGCGGGTTTTTACCGTTGACGTAAAGGGCTTAGCCGCTATGACCTCATCGTTTTTTGCCTCGGTTAAAGCCGCTTTCGGCAGGTTTGACGTTGTTCATTTTCATGCCGAGGGACCGTGCGCTATGCTTTGGTTACCCAAGCTGTTCGGCAAAAGATGCATTGCAACCGTTCACGGACTCGATCATCAACGGGCAAAATGGGGTAAATTAGCCTCGCTTTATATTTTTGCAGGTGAAAAATGTGCGGTAAAATTCGCAGATGAAATCATTGTTCTGAGCGAAAATATGCAAAAATATTTCGACGATACTTATTCAAGAAAAACCGTTTTTATACCTAACGGAGTAAACAAAAACACTCCTGTGTCCGCCGAGGAGATAACCGAGAAATTCAATTTGAAAAAGGACGGTTATATTCTATATTTAGGCAGACTTGTTCCCGAAAAAGGTATTCATTATCTGATAGACGCCTTTAAAGGAATTGATACCGACAAGAAGCTCGTAATTGCAGGCGGTGCTTCCGACAGTACGGAATATGCAGACGATTTAAAAAAATCTTCCTGCGACAATATTGTTTTTACCGATTTTGTAAAAGGCAGACTGCTTGAGGAGCTTTATTCAAACGCTTATCTCTATGTTTTGCCCTCCGATCTTGAGGGTATGCCCCTGAGCTTGCTTGAGGCTATGAGCTACGGTAATTGCTGCGTCACATCCGATATTTACGAATGTGAAAGCGTTGTCGGCGAGTACGGAGTCACCTTTAAAAAGGGTGATGTCAATGACCTTAAAGAAAAGCTGGAATGGCTTTTATCCAATCCCGATATAGTCGAAAAATACAAATCACGCTCATCCGATTATGTTTGTAATAAGTTTAATTGGGATGAGGTAACGAAAAAAACGCTTGACCTGTATTACGGAGAAGAAAGATGAAGGTTTTGCTTGTTAATAAATTTTTGTATTCGAAAGGCGGAGCCGAAACCTATGTTTTTAAGCTCGGCGAAACCTTGAAGAAGCACAATAACGAGGTTGAATATTTCGGTCTGGAAAACGAAAAGAATATTGTAGGCAACAGC
The DNA here is from genome assembly GCA_016292785.1 of Clostridiaceae bacterium. Taxonomy (GTDB): domain Bacteria; phylum Bacillota; class Clostridia; order Oscillospirales; family Acutalibacteraceae; genus CAG-488. Next base: position 10,379 of record JAEDFL010000019.1, read on the forward strand.
GCAAACGCTTACGCTTCCGATATGGATTTAACCGCAGGCATTTCCGAAAATCTATTGGCTCCGTTTAAAATAATTTATTCCGATCAAGCAAGGCGGCAAATCAAAAAAGTTCTGAAAAGCTTTGCTCCCGATGTGGTTCATCTTAACAATATTCAGTTTTATCTTACTCCGAGCATTATTCTTGAAATTGAAAAATACAGAAAAACTACCGGCAAAAGGGTAAAGATAGTTTACACAGCACATGACTATCAGCTTGTTTGTCCGAGTCACGGTATGTTTGATCCTGATATAAATATCTGCGAAAAATGCTTGTCGGGAAACTATACCAACTGCATCAAAACAAGATGTATGAAAAATTCTTTGCCCAAGAGTATTTTAGCGGCAGCGGACGCTTATTTCTGGAAGCTTAGTCCGGCTTATTCTTATGTTGATACTATTATCTGCCCGTCGGAATTTTTAAAAAGCAAGCTTGATACACAGCCTCGCTTTAAATCCAAAACGGTCACACTTCATAATTTTATTGAAAAGCAAGGGACAGTCTCACAAAGCAAAAAGGGATATGTTTTGGAGTTCGGTCACCTATCTAAGGATAAAGGCACTCTCACATTGTTGGAGGCCGCAAAGCAAATGCCTGATGTCAAATTTGTTTTTGCCGGCTTTGGCAAAGCGGTTGACGAAATCAAAAAAGTGCCGAACGCCGAATATGTCGGCTTTAAAACAGGGGAGGAGCTTAACGAGCTTATTGCGAACGCTGTTGTTACCGTTTGCCCCTCCGAAATGTATGAAAACTGCCCGTATTCAGTTATGGAATCTCAACTGCTCGGCACACCTGTTGTGGGCGCAGATATCGGCGGTATTCCCGAGCTTATTAAACCCGGTGAAACCGGCGAGCTATTCGAGCCGGGCAACCATAATCAGCTTTTGAATAAACTGAATTCAGTGATACGATACGCTGATTATTATACGCAGAATTGCAAATCGGTCGAGTTTGAAACCCCGGATACCTATTATCAAAAGATATTGAAAATTTACGGAGAATGATATGAAGATTTATGAAATCGGCACCGGCTACACTCCGATACCGGCTAAAGTTGCCGCCGCAACCGAAAGCGTGGTTGAGGAGCTGACAAAAGCTTTTATCCAAAAAAAGATTGATGTCGAAGTGGTAGATATTTCTGCTAATGACAGAGTGCCGAACAGCTTGCCGATAACCGAGGTTATAGTGCCGTCGATTTTCACTAAATCCGATATCAGCTTAGGTATTATTCATAAGGTTAAGAGAGTAGTTTATTCGGTTGCGCTTGCTTTAAAATTAAAGAAGATTTTGAAGCAGACCGATCAAAAAACCGTTCTTCATTTTCATAATCAATACAACATCTATTTCTTTTTGAAGCTCGTAAAAAAAGAGCTTCGTGATAAAGCGATTATAGCATATACCAACCACAACGGCTTTTGGTCGTTGCCGTTTGAGGAAGCAAAATCAACCCTGCAATCCCGATATTTCCAGGAAATCGAGGGAATGAAGAACGCTGATCTGATCTTTGTTTTAAACCCCAAAATGAAAAACAATATTGTTGAGAATCTGGGCATTGATGAAAACAAGGTTATCAGAATCAACAACGGCGTTAATACCGATGTTTATGCTCCCTTGAGCAGTGAACAAATCGAAAAGGTTAAAGAAAAGCTTAATTTAAAAAATAAGAGGATTATTTTACAGGTCGGCTCTGTCAATGAGAATAAAGGGCAGGGCAGAGCGGTTAAAATGATCGCACCGCTGTTAAGAGAGAACAGTGATACTGTGTATGCTTTTGCAGGCGATATCGTTTCACAGGAGTATTATCAGGAGGTTCTGAGAACAGCCAAAGAAGAAAAGGTTGAAAATCAGGTTGTGTATCTCGGCACCTTCAGCCCCGGAGAGGAAATGAACGGGCTTTACAATATTGCAGATACCGCAATTTTTGTATCCCGGTATGAGGGCTTCAGCCTTGCTTGCATTGAATCAATTTCCGCAGGAGTTCCCGTTGTGCTTTGCTCCGATTACTTATCCTCCTTCGGTGACGGAAGTATTCTCACCGAAAGACAAGATGTTGCGGATCGGATCAGGCAGCTGTTGAATGATGGCGACTTACTGAAAGAAATAAAGCAAGCTGCCAGAAAAAATGCGGTTGAGAATTTTACATGGTCGAAAACAGCTCAGAAATATTTTGATAATTTTAATATATAAGGTGAATTAAATGTCAAAAAAATTAAACGGAACGGTAATTGTAACATATCGCTGTAATGCTAAATGCACCATGTGTAACCGATATAAGGTTCCGTCAAAGCCGGAGGAAGAAATTTCTCTTGAAACTGTTAAAAAGCTCCCTGAAATGTATTTCACCAATATCACAGGCGGCGAACCCTTTATCCGTGATGATTTGAAGGATATTGTCCGTGAGCTTTATAAAAAGAGCGATCGGATTGTTATATCCACAAACGGATTTTTTACCGATAAAATCGTAGACCTCTGCAAGGAATTTCCTCAGATAGGTGTCAGAATTTCTATCGAAGGTCTTGAACAGACAAATAACGAGATCCGAGGACTTGAGGACGGATATAACCGAGGTTACACAACGCTTAAAAAACTCGTTGATATGGGTATGCAGGATGTCGGCTTCGGTATGACCGTTCAGGACAGAAATGCCGCCGATTTAGTTCCTCTTTACAACATATCCGACGAGCTCGGTATGGAATTTGCGACAGCCTCGCTTCATAACAGCTTTTATTTTGTTGAATCTCACAATATAATCAAAGACCGTCTTATGGTCGCTCAGAATTTTGAGGATCTTATCAACCGCTTGCTTGAATCTAACAGTCCCAAAAAGTGGTTTAGAGCATATTTTAATCACGGACTTATCAATTATATTTTTTCACAAAAACGCTTGTTGCCTTGCGATATGAGCTTCGACACGTTTTTCATTGATCCGTACGGCGATGTTATGCCGTGTAACGGTACTAAAGAAAAGCAGGTTATGGGAAACCTTAACGAGCAAAGCTGGGACGAGCTTTGGAACAGCGAGCAGGCAGAAAAGGTGAGAAAGTTTGTAAGAAACTGCGACAGAAACTGCTGGATGATAGGCTCTGTTTCACCTGCTATGCACAAATATATTTATAAGCCTGCATTGTGGGTTGTTAAACATAAGTTTTTACGATTCTTCAAAAAGAAAAAGTATTCCATGTATGAGAATAAAATTGTCCGTGACCTGCGTGACGGTAAGGTGACCAAAGAGGAGCTTGACGCTTGTTCAACCTGCGAAGGGTGTAAATGAGGTGTGATTTAACTTGATCAGAAAGCTTATTTGTTCTTTGATATACAAAGAAAAAGCAGATTCGGAAAGCTTTGTAAAGTTTCTTCGTCAAAAAGGTGCTTCAGTCGGTGAGGATGTCAGGTTTTTTTCACCGATGAAATCAACTGTTGATTTACAAACACCGTGGCTTATCACTATCGGCAATCATGTTAATATCACACAGGGAGTTGTTATCCTGACTCATGATTATTCATGGTCTGTTTTAAAGCGTTTACCTAAGAATAACGGCAGGATTTTAGGAGCGCAAAGTCCCGTTAAAATAGGCGACAATGTTTTTATCGGAATGAATACCGTTATTACAAGAGGCGTTACGATCGGAAATAACGTCGTGATAGGAACAAACAGCGTCGTTACATCGGATTGTGAAGACAACAGCGTTTACGCAGGTAATCCCGCAAAAAAGATAATGGATATTGACGAGTATCTTATGAAACGAGAAGCAAAGCAAATCCAAGAAGCAAAGCAAATGGCTTTATGTTATTTTGAAAAGTTCGGCGAGAAACCGCCTGTTGAGGTTTTTAAAGAGTATTTTATGCTGTTTTTGACCGCTGAGGAAGCGGAAAAAATTCCGATTTTTAAATCACAGCTGAAAACCTGCGGCAATTATGAGGACAGCATAGCTTATATGAAAAACAATCCGCCCGTTTTTTCGGGATATGAAGCTTTTTTGAACGAGTGTTTTAAATAACCTGAGGTAAATATGATTATTGTTTCTAATTCATTAACCGAAAAGGTTGATGAAGGCTGTTTGAAAATAACGTACAATCTTATTAAAAGATTGAAAAAATTGCATAGCGATATTTTTGTTGTTACCTATGACCGCAAATCCGTGCTTTCGGATAAGCATATGGAAATAAATAAGCTGATGTTAAACGGCGAGCTGTTTTCACTCATAAAAAGAAAAAAAGAAAAGGTTTTGTATGTACCTTTTCCGGCAAAGCCCATCGCCACGGCAATCAGGATTTTTATAATGTCCTTGATGTGCCGAAACGGACTTGACGTTACATTGCCCCTTAAAAATGCGGCTAAAGGCATTTCAAAGCTTTTGATAAGATTAAGTAATGCAAACCTCATCGTTTTTTCTAAGGAATCCGAGAATTTTTATAAAAGCATTGTACCGCAAAATAGAATTAAATATATAAAGACAGGCGTTGATACCAAAAAATTCGTACCCGTGACCGATGATGAAAAAAAGCGTTTAAAGATAAAATACGGCTTTAATTCCGAAAAACCGCTGATTCTTCATGTAGGTCATTTGAATGAGGGCAGGAATATTCAGACCTTATTGAATATCAAACCCGAATATCAAGTGCTTTTAGTCGTGAGTACATTGACTAAAGATGAGCAGGATTCAGCTTTAAAAGAAAAACTGCTTTCAAAAGATAATATAAAAATATTTGAGTCATATATCCCCGAAATTCAGGAGATATATCAAATGAGCGATTTGTACTTTTTCCCCGTGAAAGAGGACGGTCATTGTATAGATGTTCCGCTCTCCTGCCTTGAGGCGGCGTCGTGCGATTTACCTGTTGTCACGACCGACTTCGGTGAAATGAAGGAATTTATTGATAAACCCGGATTTTACCGTATAAATGATTTTGACGAAAACGGTTTAAACGGTTTGATTGAATATGTGTTACGAAGTGAGCCTTATTCAACGCGGAAATCTGTGCTTCAATATGATTGGGATAATTGCATTTCCGATTTTTCCGTAACATAGTGTGGGAGTTTTGCTATGATAGACAATCCTTTAGTTTCAGTTGTTGTGCCTGTATATAATGTTGAAAAGTATCTGGACAGATGCGTTCAATCCGTTGTAAATCAAACATATGAAAACCTTGAAATTATCCTCGTTGATGACGGTTCAACAGACAAAAGTGCGCCGTTGTGTGATAGTTGGGCAAAGGCCGACAGCAGAATTAAAGTTGTTCATAAAAAAAATTCCGGCTTGGGCATGGCGAGGAACACAGGCTTGGAATCGGCGTGCGGAAAATATATTTTCTTTTTCGACAGCGATGATTATGTCAATGTTGAAACCGTCGAAAAGTGCGTTGCGACAGCCGAGAAAAACAACAGCGAGGTTGTGATTTACGGTCTGTGCGATGTCTATGATGACGGAAAGACTTCCGAAAAAGAGATTGTAACCGAAAAAACCGTTTTTGTCGGCGATGAGGTTAAAAATGAGGTCTTGCCCGGAATGTTCACCTATTCAATGGGCTTCGGCATAAGCTCATGCGGGAAGATGTACAGCTTAAAAAAAATCAAAGAATTAAGCTTGAAATTCAAATCCGAAAAGGAGATTATTTCCGAGGACGCCTATTTCATTTTAGAGCTGTTTCCTCATATCAATAATGTTTCGGTAATTAAAGAAAGCCTGTATTATTATTATAAGAGGAGCAATTCGCTGACTCACTCATATAAGGCGGACAGGCAAAAGAAGAACGATATTTTTCTTGTCAGGTGCATTGAGCTTGCTAATCAAAACAATCTTTCTCAGGACGTAACAGATCACATTACCGCAAGGTATCATATGTATTCAATTTCTGCGATGAAGCAAATTGCGGCGTCGGATTTATCCGCCAAGGAGAAAGAGCTTGAATTAAACATGGTTATGAAAAGCAAGGTGCTGCACGACAGCTTGACCGGCGGAGCGTTAAGGCTTCATAACAAAAAGCTTAAACTGTTTTATGTTTTTTTAAAACACAAATGTTATTTCGCTTGTAAATTGTTTTTATTGTTAAAAAGAAATTAGTATTAAGGAGAACGACTTTCTGTGAATAATAATTCAGCAGGAAAATTGTATATAAAAAAAAGAACGCTGTCGGAGTGGATGCTGCTGTTTGTTTTTTTCTTCCCCGTTGTTCAGGCGTTCTTAACGGAATTGCTTCCGATACCGGATTCAATAAAATTTCTATGTGATGTATGCTTTGTCTTTTTGTTGCTGAAGCTTTTTTCACGACGCTATACCAAAATTGACAATTATTCATTACCGTTTGTTGTTATTGTATCCCTGTTTTTTGTAATTACGCTATTGGCGTATATGTTTAATTTTCAGTCCCCATTTTACTATTTATGGGGATTGAGAAACAATATCAGAATGTTCATAGCCTTTTTTGCGTTTGCCTATTTAGCTGATTGGGACGATGCTAAGAGCTGGATTAAAGCCTTGGACGTTTTATTCGTTATCAACTTAGCGGTTGTTATTATTCAGTATTTTTCGGGTTACGGTCAGGACTATCTCGGAGGTATATTCGGCACATCAAAGGGCTGTAACGGCAGCTTAATAATTTTTCTTTGTATTGTTTTTACCAATACAATTCTCTCGTTCATGAGAGGCGAGGGAAAGACGGGAAAAACCGTATTCGTTTCCGTGGCGTCGCTGTTTATTGCCGCCTTGGCTGAACTGAAAATTTTCTTTATTCTGTTTATTGTAATCTTGTTTTTAGCAAGCTTTATGACGGCTCATTCAATAAAAAAGACTGCGTTTTTTGCGGTAGGTGCGGCTTTCGTTATGATTTTCAGCACACTTCTTACCTCTTTGTACGAGGATTTTGCAGGCTTCCTTTCTTTTGACAGCCTGATAAATTCGTTGACCGACAAGGGCTATGCGTCAAGTGAGGACATCGGCAGATTTACTGCTGTGCCTATTATTTCCGAAAGGTTTTTAACGGGCTTTTTCGATAAGCTGTTCGGCATGGGCTTGGGCAACTGCGACACCTCGTCGCTTGGACTGTTCAACACGCCGTTTTTTGAAAATCACCAAATGATACACTATTCGTATTTTTCATATGCGTTTTTGTTTTTGGAAACAGGCTTTGTCGGATTGGCGCTGTATGCCTCGTTTTTCGTTGCGTCGGGAGTTGTTTCCTTTAAGCTGATGAAATCGCAGACGGCAGACGAAAACGCCTGTCAGATGGCGATGATATGCTCCGTTTTAAGCTTGATATTTTTAGTATATAATGCTTCTTTGCGTATGGAAATAAGCTTCATTCTGTTTTTTGTTTTAGCGATGCCGATTATTTCAGCAAACGAGCAAAGAGAGCAGGATTATGTTTGGCGATAAGCATTTTATTATGCTTATAATATAAATTAAAAGGAGGTAAAAAACGATGAGAAAAGTGTCAGAAAGAATTATATCCGTCTTTTTGGTATTAGTGATGCTTTTCGTCATGATACCCGCAGGCGCAGTTTTTGCAAGTGCCGCATCAGGCACGCTTATTATGACTGCCGAAGGCCTTACGGCGACCTATGCGGGTGACGGCTCGTGGTCAGGCGGCGGAAATGTGGCGAACGGCACCGTCTCGGGTAAGGGCTCACTATTTAAGCAATCGCAGAGTGCTTCTCTTACTTTCACTAATAACAGAGATCAGGCCGGATATATTTCTTTTGATTACAACATCACCAACAACACCGGTTCCGTTACCATTGCCGGTAACACCGTGACCGGCAGCGGCTCTTATGCATCGGCTGTTGCTGTTGATCCGGGCGAAACCGTTCAGGTTGTTATCACATCAGGTAAAGGCTCAGGCAACACAACTTCGATTGAGCTTACCAATATCAATCTTGTTGTTGATGCAAGCGCTACCACCACCTTTAAGGCACCTGTAAACGGCTCATATACCGTTGACGGTGTAGCCATAACTGCGGATACTGCAAAAACGCAGTCCTCGACCGTGGCTTACAGTCTTGTTGCAACTCCTGCAACAGGATATAACTTTATCGGTTGGTACAGCTCTGCAATCAACGGATATTTTGATTATAACAGCACAACAACATTAAATGTTGAAAACGATACTGTTGTATATCCGGTGTTTGTCAGCTCATCTGTTGCGGTATTCCAGGTTGGATTCAACCGTTATACCGATCTGAACGAGGCCAATGCGGCGGCTTCGGCAGGTTCCGACAAGCAAATTGTGCTTGCACACAGCGGTATTATTTTCGCAGGTACTTATGAGATTTCCTCAGGTGTAAACCTGTTGGTACCCTTTGATTCGGCTAATACCGCAACTTTCAGGAATGAACCCGAATGTTCAATGACTGCCGCAACCCCCACCATGTACTCATGCTTAACAATGGCAGAGGGCGCAGTTATCAACTGTTACGGTAACATCAATGTCAATGCAACTCAGTTTGCGTCTTCTACAAGAACCACAGGTAAGGTTACAGGCGCATACGGCGCAATCCAGATGACCGCCGGCTCTCAGATCAATATGAAGAGCGGCTCGAATCTCTATGCCTACGGTTACATCGGCGGAGAGGGTACTGTATGGGGCGAAAGCGGAAGTAACGTTTATCAGTTCATGCAGATCGAAGACTGGCGAGGCGGTAACGATTCTTCCACCCTGCTTTCTTCGCTGAAGGATAATTCATTCCTTTTCTCCCAGTATTATCTTCAGAATATTGAAGCTAATCTCCGCATCGACAGCGGTTGTATCATGTACGGTGACGCCGCAGTTGCCGCAGGCTTGGGTTCATCAAAATCACCGAGCCAGGCTTGCGCCGCAATCGTCGGCAAGGATTCCGGTATGTTCCATATTACAAGCGGCTATGCTACGCTCAAGTATGATGCAACGACCGACAGAATGAATCTTGATTTCTACGGCGACCTTGTAACCGATGCTATCAGTATGTCGATCAAGCTGACTATTGTCAGCTCAACCATGAATACTGCCGATTATATTCTGGCTTTGCCGATGAACTATACTATCAATATTAAATCAGGCAGTACAGTTACCTTTGCTCAGAGATTCAAGCTCCTTCCGGGCACGGTAATAAATGTTGAAGAGGGCTCAACAGCAACAATCTCCTCCGGAGGCGCTGTTTACCTTTATGATGTAAACGACTGGTTGTCGGGTACATATACTTACGGAAAAAATATTTATCAGTTATCCTATGTATATGCGAAAAAGGGTGCTCCCGTAGTTCGCACCGTTAAGGACGATGCTGTGCTCAAGGTTGACGGTGTCTTGACGGCTAACGGACCTGTATATTCGACCAAATCCGTTGATAACGGCGGCGACGCTGTAATCACGGGTAAGGGCGTATATGTATCAAACGTTCACGGATCAACCGACCTTAAAGAGGTTACAGGCTCAGGTGTTACCACACTCACAACAATCGCCTGTGTTCCCGTAAGAGGTAATATTGCCGGATATGACGGATTTAACAGCTTTGCTATCGGCACATATCGTTCCTTAAACGGAAATTGCTGGTATCAGAATGTTGTTACGGCTAACGGCTTTACGGTCGTATCGGGCGGAGCTCAGGACGGCGTGAACGTCTATGTCGGCAAAACAAAAGACGCTACAGCTCCGCTTGTTCTTACAACGGAACAGCCTTGCGTTACGCTTCCGACCAATGCCACCGTTTCAGTAAACGGAAGCAACTACACATTGACCGATATCAACTCCAACGTAACCATTACCGCAAAACAGCACACCCCGGTTGTTTCTGTTCCTGCAAAGGAAGCCGACTGTCTTAATGACGGTTATACTGCCGAGGAAACCTGTTCTGTCTGCGGAAAGGTTGTTACTCCTTCGGTCGCCGTTCCTGCAAAGGGACACAAGGAGGAGACCGTTTCGGGCAAGGACGCAACCTGTACCGAATCAGGCTTGACAGAGGGAAAAAAATGCTCTGTTTGCGGAGAAATTCTCGTTGCTCAGGAAGTTATTCAGGCACACGGCCATTCCGAAAAAACTCTTGTCGGAAAAGCTCCGACATGTACGGAAACCGGTCTGACCGACGGTAAGATCTGCTCCGTCTGCGGTGTTATCACTCAAGCACAGACGGTTATTCCCGCAACAGGTCACAGCTATACAGAGGTTGTTACCGCTCCGACTTGCGAGGAGGATGGCTACACCACCCATACCTGCGCTTGCGGACACAGCTATGTTGACAGTTATGTTCCTGCAACAGGACATGATTATTCAATCACAATAGAGAACACCTATAAGGCTCCGACCTGTACCGAGAACGGAAAGGAAGCTGACCTTAAATGTGCAAACTGCGGCGAAATCAAGTACGGCGCAGTCATACTTGCAAAAGGTCACGTTGAAGTGACTGACAATGCGGTTGACGCTACCTGCACCGAGTCCGGTCTTACGCAGGGCAGTCATTGCTCCGTATGCTCCGAGGTTATCGTTGCACAAAAGGTTGTTGATCCGCTCGGACACGATTATGTTGCGGTTGTAACCGCTCCTACCTGCACACACGACGGTTACACCACTCACACCTGCTCACGCTGTAATGACAGCTATGTTGATTCGTATGTTGACAGCACAGGCAGTGAGCACAGCTACGATTCAACGAGAGTGATCGCTCCTACCTGTACGGAGGAGGGCTACACCGTTGAGATATGTTCTCTTTGCGGACATGAGTTGAAATTAGAAGATACCGTTGTACCTGCAAAGGGTCATACATTTACATATGAAACGGTTGATCCGACCTGTACCACGGGCGGCTATACCGTACGCACATGTAAAGTATGCGGTTACAGCGATAGGGTTGATGAGGTTGACGCCTTGGGACACGACTTTACCTCGAAGGTGACCGAACCGACCTGTACCGAAGAGGGCTACACAACCCTCACATGTAATCGTTGTGACTATTCATATATCCCCGAGGATTCATATGTTAATGCACTCGGTCACACATATACAGGCGTTGTTACAACTCCTGCAACCTGTACCGAAAACGGTCTTATGACCTATACCTGTCATTGCGGCGACAGCTACACCGAGGTAATTACGGCAACCGGTCACAGCTATGACAAGGGTGTAGTGACCGATCCGAAATGTCACGATCAGGGCTACACAACCTATACTTGCTCAAAGTGCGGACACACTTATCAGGATAACTTTGTTGAAGCTCTCGGCTGTGAATTCGGCGAATGGGTAATTATTAAGGATGCCACTTGCCTTGAAGCCGGCGAGAAAAAGAGAGTCTGCATACGTTGCGACCACTTTGAAACAGAGATTATTCCCGCAACAGGTCACAGCTATACAGAGGCTGTTACCGCTCCTACCTGCACAGAAAAGGGCTACACAACTTATACTTGCCACTGCGGTTATAGCTATGTAGGCAATTATACCGACGCAACCGACCATAAGGTTGTAATTGACACCGCTGTTGCTCCGACCTGCACCGAGTCAGGTCTTACCGAAGGCAGTCATTGTGACACCTGCGGTATAACTCTTGTTGAACAGCAGAAGGTTGAGGCACTCGGACACACATTCAGTAGTTGGGTTATTTCAAAAGCGGCAACCTGCACCGCAACAGGCGAGGAGGAGCGTTTCTGCTCAGTCTGCGGTGTAAGGGAAACAAGAGTTCTTGCAATGCTTTCTCATACTCCGGTGATCGATCCGGCTGTTGCTCCCACCTATTCATCAACAGGACTTACTCAGGGCAGCCATTGCTCGGCATGTAACGAGATCCTCGAGGAACAGCACGTCGTTGACAAGCTTGTTCTTAATTGGGATACCTTCCGGCTTGCATTATCTCAGCTTGAGGGCTATGCGAGCGATTATGCAAAGAGCAACCCCGGTAAGGATCCTACAAAGCTTATGCTCAACTTCATCCGTACCGGTATTGACCGCTACAACGATGAGGATTGGGTTACAATGGCAGGCGCAGAAGAAACCGTCTTTGTCAACGAGGTTATCGCAAAAGACGAGATCAACGGCACTATTGCCTATGCGCTTCGTGAAATCGAATATCTTGGAATAACAATGCCAAACGGTGAAATTATGATATTTGACCATCTTTTCGGTGCATTGAATGTTTCAAGCAATAAGAATTATACTCAGTCAAACACAGACTTTGGCAGCTGGGCAGGCGACATTTGCGATTTGATGTATTATGCAAATCCGAGAGTTACCGCAACAGAGGTTGAAGCCATGACTGCGGAGATCTCCGAAAAATACTTAGGCGTATACGATTCAATGGCAAGCGGCTTCGATTATGATGATATTAAGGCCGACCTTGACGCTTTCTATATTGTTTCTCAAATTACATCAGGAACGGCTTCACTCAGTGAGATATTTGAAAGCTACTATAATGAGGAGCTTTCAATGCGTTCGCGTGCGGCATTCTTCCTGAATAACCGCTTCCCGGGCAGTCTGACTAAGGATGCAGTCCGTCAGTCAATTTTCACAACTTATAGGGACCATATCCTTATCAAGCTGCTTGAATCGGGCAGAGGTCTTTCGGATAGGGACACTCTCAGAGAGGCTTGCTGTTATTCGTTCGCAGATTTCCTTTATGATTATGCAAAGGACGATTTAGTCGCTCCCGAGGATCCCGGTGATAATCCTTCGGAGGATCCGAATAATCCGGATATTTACAGCGTATTTTCTTCAAAGGATTCAACGCTTGCTCCGGGCGTAACTCAGAATATCAGCTATGCTATGGACTCAAACGGCGGACAGATGGTTTACTATATGTCCAAGGCTGATATCAGACGAAGCGATGTCGATGTTTATGCAAACTACGCAAACAACGACGCTTCTTCATGGGCTTTGTCAACTGTCAGCGAACAGATGGCAGCGGCTCAGAAAAAGCACTCCAATCCCGACGATCCCGATAATTACATTGAAAACTATAACGTAGTTGTCGGAACAAACGCAAACTTCTATAACATGGGCACAGGTGAACCGAAAGGCTTGCTTGTTATGGAGGGTAAAACCTTCAACCCCAATAAAACCAACTTCTTTGCCATCCTTAAAGATGGCACACCGGTAATCGGCACGGTTTCCGAGTACGAAACCTATAAGGATGACATACAAGAGGGTGTAGGCGGCGGAAAAATCCTTGTTAAGGACGGCGTAAATCAGCTTACCGATGCAGAAACCGAGAAGATGCCGAGAAGCTGCGTAGGTATCACCGAGGACGGACAGATTGTAATGCTTGTTCTTGACGGTCGTCAGGCTCCGTATTCGGTCGGTGCAACATACTACGAAATTGCACAGATTATGCTTGACGCAGGCTGTGTGGATGCGCTTGAGCTTGACGGCGGTGGATCGGCAACCTTTGACGCAAAGCAAGAGGGCTCGGATACCGTTACGGTTGTTAACCGTCCGTGCGACAGCGTGGAGCGTTCTGTAAGTTCATCGCTTATGGTTGTTTCCACGGCAGTGACCTCAAAGGAATTTGACCATGCTATTGTCAACACCGCTACGGACTATTTAACGGTCGGTTCTTCCTTTGATATCACCTTGACCGGTGTCGGCGCAGCCGGAAATATGTCCGAAATTCCCGAGAATGCAACGCTCAGACTTTCCGATGAAACCGTCGGAACTCTTGACGGCAATACATTTACTGCTGTTGCAAAGGGTAAGGTTGATATTCAGGTTGTAGTTGACGGCAGCGTTGTCGGCAGCAAGACGGTTGAGGTAATCACCAGACCTACGGCTCTCAATTTCACAAAGGACAACATCAATGTAATTTACGGCGTTGCCGAGGAGCTTCCTCTTGTTGCAACATACAACAACAACCCCGTAACCATCAACACGAATGATATTACATTCGAAATGACCAATGATGCGGCCGGCGTAATGGACGGATTCTCGTTCATCGGTAACGAAGAATCCGGGGTTCGTAATGTCACGGTAACCGCTAAGGTCAGAACAGATGTCAATATTTATGCCGAAATTTCTTTGCGTTTGTACAGAGCTGACGAAAGCATTTTTGATTTTGAAAATGCCACAGCCGGCAATGAGTCTCTCGCATGGAACAGAGATGTTTCAAACACTTACACCATTGACAATAAGCTTTACTACAAGGTAAATACGAATGAAGCTTCAACCGCTTCATATGTATTCGCTATTGATATGAAAGCTATTACAGCACCCACACGCCTTCAGCCCTTGATGGAATATCTCAACGGCTTTGCCGGCAATGTCGGTGAAAACGCTTCCCCGTGGGATTATCTTCTCGCTCTGGGCGGACGTGTAAGTGATCTTACCAATGTTACAATCACAGCTCAATTCCCCGAGGGAGTTGATGTTGATATTGAAAACTTAAAGTTTGTAAACGACTTCTTCAAGATTTCGTCCTATTCCTTTGACGAGTCTACAAACACTCTCACCATTGTCTGCAAGTGGACAAGACAGACCGAGGGCATCGACCCGTCAACGGCTAACTCAATCGGTATTCTCTCCGGTGTTTATATAACTCCCAACAGTAATATCGAAAAGGACGAGAACGGCTTAATCAACATTGATGTAACGGGTGATATTACCTACGATATTTACCTTGATACATCACAGCTTCATAAGTTCGCACAGGATCCGGCAAATCAGGAGCAGTACGGTATTTATGACTATATCAATCCTGACGATCCCGAGGATGCAGGCGGACACTTCATGGATACCTATGTTACCTTTGAGGATCACTTCTCGATTGATGAGAATCCTCTCAACGGTTGGATCAGACCTAACGGAGAACAGCTCTATTACTATGTAAACAACGAAATGGTTACAGGTATTTACTGTGCACCCGATCAGGACGGCACAGATAAGAGCTATTATTACAACTTCGATGCCAGCGGTGCTTGCATCGGCAAGGTAACCGGTCTTTTCTATGACGAAAGTGCAAAAGCATATCGTTATGCCCGCCACGGAGAGCTTCAAAAGGGCTGGATAATGATAGACGAGGATTGGTACTATTTCACCGATTCGTATAATGCACAAACCGGTTCAATGCCTAACGGCGGCGTAACCTATGAGTTTGAAGAAAACGGACGCTTAAAGAGCGGCGTCTGGGCAAAGACTGTTTTCGGTACCAAGTATTATTACGGCCCCGGCTGCTACAACAAGGGCTGGGTTACCATTGACGGTAACAGGTATTACTTCGAAAACGGTTACCGCTATGAAGGCTATCATATGATCTTCAATGCAAATGTACGTTATTGGTATAACTTCGGTGATGACGGAATTTGCAGAGATGAAGTTGTACCCACAGGCTTCTATGAGGACGAAAAGGGAGTCAGCTACGTAATCGACGGTATCGGCGTATACGGACTGTATAAGATTGACGGCAGCTACTACGGCTTCGATTATTACGGTTATGCTCTGAAGGGCATTGTTAATGTAGGCGTATCACACTGTGACCTGAATCCGGGCGTATACTATTTCGGTGACGATTACAAAGCCTTTAACGGTATTGCCGAAAATAAAAACGGCGACTTGGTATATTATAAAAACGGTCGCCCCTCAATGGCAGGTCTTATTGAGGTTGACGGTGATTATTACTTTGCCGGCGGCGCAAACGGTGAAGTCTTCGTCAACAAAAAGCAGTACACCTGGGCAAACACCACATCACTTCCGAACGGTACTTATGAATTTGGTGCTGACGGTAAGATGATTAACGGTATCGTTGAAAAAGACGGCACTCTTTATTACTACGAAAAGGGTAAGCCGAAAATGGCAGGTCTTGTCGAGTTTGACGGTGATTACTATTTCGCCGGAGGCGCAAACGGTGAAATCACAGTAAACAAGGTTCAGTATGTCTGGCAGACAAACGGCATTGAGCTTAGCAACCCCAACTGCGAATTCGGTGCCGACGGCAAGATGCTTAACGGTATCGTTGAAAAGGACGGCGCTCTTTACTACTATGTAATGGGCAGACCTAAGATGGCAGGTCTTATCGAGGTTGACGGCGCTTACTATTTTGCAGGCGGCGCAAACGGCGAGATCACGGTTAACAAGGTTCAGTATGTCTGGGAAACCAACGGCATTGAGCTTAGCAACCCCAACTGCGAATTCGGTGCCGACGGTAAGATGCTTAACGGTATTGTAGAAAAAGACGGTACTCTTTATTACTACGAAATGGGCAGACCCTCAATGGCAGGCCTTATCGAAATTGACGGTGATTACTATTTTGCCGGAGGCGCAAACGGTGAAATCACGGTTAATAAGGTTCAGAATGTCTGGAAAACCAACGGTATCAGCCTTAGCAATACCAACTGCGAATTTGGCGCAGACGGTAAGATGCTTAACGGTATCGTAGAGAAAAACGGTACTCTGTACTACTATGATATGGGCAGACCGACGATGGCAGGTCTTGTTGAAGTCGACGGTGATTATTACTTCGCCGGCGGTGAAAACGGTGAGATCTTCGTCAACAAAAAGCAGTACACATGGGCTAATTCCACATCGCTCCCGAACGGAACATATGAGTTCGGCGCAGACGGCAAGATGCTCAACGGTATTGTTGAAAAAGACGGTACTCTTTATTACTATCAGATGGGACAGGCGAAAGCCGTAGGTCTTATCAATGTTGACGGCGACTACTATTTCGTAGGCGGCTCAAACGGTGAGATTACCGTAAACAAGAAACAGTATGTATGGCAGACCAACGGCTTATTACCTGAAGATAACTATGAATTCGGTGCCGACGGTAAGATGCTTAACGGCTTTGTCACACGAGACGACGGTATTTACTATTATGATACAGGTAAATGCGGTCAGTTAGGTTTAAACCTCATTGACGGTGATTACTACTTTATCGGTTATAACGGTAAGCTGTATACTAACGGTACTTACTATGTCTGGGAAACCAACGGTTACTCAATTTGTATGAACTATACATTTGACGAGACCGGTAAGTTGGTTAAATAATCATCATATAAGTCTCCAACTGCGGCTGTGGTTGGAGACTTATTGAAGTATTTTTTTTGGAAGATTGATTTTAATGAAGAACGCAAAGGTTTATACAAATGCAAAATGGATTATAATCTGCAAAATCATTCAGTCGGTTTTGCAGCTTTTGGTCGGTATGTTAAGTGCCCGATATCTGGGTCCTTCCAACTACGGACTGATCAACTATGCCGCGTCCATAACTGCTTTTGCAATGCCGATTATGAAGATGGGACTTGACGCAACTCTTGTTTTTGAACTTGTAAAAAATACAAAGCAAGAGGGAAAGGTGCTCGGCACATCTCTGGGTATGAATGTCATATCTTCGTTATTGAGTATAGCCGGAGTTACTCTTTTTGCATATGTTGCAAATCCCGATGATCCGCAGACGCTGATTGTGTGCTTTGTTTACAGCTTATCGGTTTTCTTTGCGGCGCTTGAAATGATTCAATACTGGTTTCAATACAAACTGCTTTCCAAGTATTCATCGGTTGTTATGCTTGTTTCTTATATAGTCGTATCCGCATATAAGATATTTTTGCTCATAACGGAAAAGAATGTTGTATGGTTTGCATTGTCACATTCAATAGAATACGGCTTGATTGCGTTTTGTCTGATATTTTTGTATTTCAAAAAAAGCGGAGACAGGCTGTCGTTTTCATTAAATCTTGCAAAAGAGATGTTTTATAAAAGTAAATACTACATTTTTGCGTCCATTTTGGTTGTCGTTTTCCAAAATATAGACAAGCTTTTGCTTACAGAGCTGTCGGGTACTGTCGCAACAGGATATTATTCCGCCGCAATAACCTGTACGACCATTACGCAGTTTGTATTTATTGCTATTGTAGATTCGTTCAGACCGGAAATACTAAAGCAAAGAAAAGAGGATTTGAAAGAATACGAATCATCGCTGATCTCTCTTTACAGTATAGTTATTTATTTATCCTTGCTTCAAAGCATAGCCTTTACCGTATTTGCAAAGCCGATTATTTATGTTATGTACGGCGCAGATTTTTTGCCCACGGTAAAAATACTGCAGGTCTTGATCTGGTATTTCACCTTTTCCGTTATCGGAACGGTACGAAACGTTTGGATTTTAGCGGAGGACAAGCAAAAATATTTATGGCGGATAAACCTGATGGGTGCGGCTTTAAGCGCAATTCTCAACCTTATTCTTATTCCTCATCTTGATGCAATGGGCGCCGCAATAGCGTCATTCATCACTCAGTTGTTCACTAACTTCATTTTAGGTTTTATTTTAAAACCCTTGAGAGCAAACAATAAACTGATATTGAAATCCTTAAACCCCAAAATTTTTGCGGCAAATATAACTTCGGTTGTTAAAATGCTGCTGAAAAAACAATAATATAACTCAGAAAACAATTCGATTTAATATAGAACGTGCCGTCTGCATTCGGTCGCCGCAAAGCGAAAGCCGAAAACAGGCACGGTCGTTATAAGGAAGAATGGAAATGAGCATTAAATCAAAACGCAGGCCGGTGATCGCCGGGATCGTTTTATGTGCCGCCGTGTTCCTTTTTTCGGGAGCCATGCTGATACGGGAATTTCTCGAACAAAAACAAAGCGCAGATGCCTTTGCACAGGTGGCGGAGTTGGTGAATGAGGACGATAAGTCTGGTTTTGAAGGCTCTGATCCTGAAAAAAAAGCGGCTTTTGAAAAGTATTCCAAGGTGTACGCCGAAAACAATGATTTCGTCGGCTGGATAACAATTCCCGGCACACGCATTGACTATCCCGTAATGCAGACCAAGGACAATCCCGAATTTTACCTCGATCACGATTTTGATAAGTCGTACAGCAAATTTGGCGTGCCGTTTATGCAGGAAAACTGCAATATTGCAATATCTGACAATCTCGTGATATACGGTCATCACATGTATAACGGCACTATGTTCTCAGACCTTTGCAAGTATTCCGACGAGGAGTTTTACAGGGCGCACAAGACTGTCAGTTTTGATACCCTCGACGGCTTCGGCGAATATGAGATAGTTGCGGTCTTTAAGACGGTTGCATATTCGGCGGACGGATTTAAATATTATAATTTCGTCCGAGCCGAGAAGAAAGAAGCTTTTGACAGTTATATAGCAAAGTGTAAGAAGCTTTCCCTCTACGATACAGGCGTTACCGCCGAATACGGCGATAAGCTCATCACTCTTTCCACCTGCGAATATTCAAGAAAGAACGGACGTATGGTTGTGGTGGCAAAGCTGATTGACGAATAAGGATGCACCCGAATTGAGCAGGGGAAAGCTGTTGTCAGAAACCACAAACAGATTTATACATCAGAATATACAGACCTCCTTGTTAAACGGTGTTACCTTTGGCAAGGAGGTTTACTTTTGCTCGAAAACCTGTCGAAAAGGCTCCAACGGGTGATTTTTTCGGGAAAAAGGAAGCTTTGCCGCTCATAAAACTCGCTTGTGATAGTATAGCATTTTCAATGCATCTTGCGGCATAGGTGGCAAGACGTGTTCCTTTATCGGGATCGAAGGTGTTGACCGCCTTGATAAGACCGATAGTACCGATTGAGATCAGGTCGTCCTGCTGTACGCTGTTTGAATAATATTTTTTTATTATGTGAGCAACGAGCCGTAGATTGTGTTCTATGAGCTCGTTTTTTGCTCGGATGTCGCCTCTTTTCATCGCTTCAAGACACTCTCGTTCACGCTTTGCGGAAAGGGGAGGAGGGAATGAGTTCGGCCCGGAAAGATGCAGGGCAAAGAAAAACAGATTGGATAAAGCTCTTATCAATAATTCAGCTATCATATTTAATCACCGCCTAATAAAAATCTATGTCAGTCAATTTTTTAAAATTCAAGCAATTTGTTTAAATATATAAAAATTATAACAACTTGTTGTGCAAAGTGTAAAAAAGGAATATATTTTAATTTATTTGTGTTGACTTTTGGGATAAGAATATATATAATTACAATGTATATAAGTGTGTGGCAAAACATACTTTTACAGAATAATTTTGGGAGGAATTATTTATGGCTAAAAGCAGACGTATTCTCAGTGTCCTGCTGGCTGTTCTTATGGTGCTTACTCTTGTACCTGCAGGAATGTTCAGCATGGCAAGTGCCGTTTCGGAAGACGAAATCAGCACAGCGTCAGTTGGGCTTGATCAGAGCTTCCTCGAGAGGCCGAGCGTCAATATAAGCTCGACAGCAGTCATCCGTACCGCAGCCTCGGCAGATTCACAGGCGGCCGGTACAACAATCGTTAAAGCCACGGATTCCGGTTTGCCGGAGCTTTCGGGCGAAAAAGCAAGTGCTTTCTATGCAGGTGAAACACCGAAGAATCCGATGGTAGTTTTCACTTCGGATAAGGCTCTCAAGACCGCTCCGACTATCACCTGTTCAAATGCGGTTCTTACTTTTACCGCTGCTGATAACGGCGTCTATACCGACGGTGTCTATACCTATTCATGGATCGTATCCGGTTCAAACGTCACAGCGACTAAGCTTGACTTTGAGGTCGGTTATACATATGAATACACCGACGTAAACGGAAAGACGGTCACAAAGACATATACCGCTTATGCAACGAGCGCAGTTGAAAACGTAGCTCAGCCCGGCGGTGTTTCTGCCGCTCGTTACCGTTCATGGCATTTCACGGCGCACAACTGCGACAGAAAAGAGAAGGTTGAGTATATTGCACGTATTGTAGGTGCAAATACCTTCGGTACCTTTACCGATACAACTACCTCAGGCTGGTCAAGAGGTTACTGGGATTTCAATTCCAAGAGCTTCACTACTGTCAGCGGTACTGCCGACGGCTACGGTCAGGTTCGTTTTGATGACCATTCTAACGAAGGTACTCAGAACGTTAATACTGCAAATGACGCCAATCGTCCTGTAACTGTCGCTTACGTTGACAGAAGTATGGTGTCTCTGAGCAACTATAACCTCAGATTCACCATCACCGACTTCCTTGAGAGAACAGATAAGTATTCCGAATACCTTATTGATGAGTTCAAGCTTGTTCCCGGTGCTGTTGTATTTGACGGGAACACACCCGATAACAACAGTGCAAACGAGCAGCTTGTTCCCGTTAAGCCCGCTAATTATAACGAATCAACGGGTAAGTATGAGACCGTTGCCGGCGGAACAATCACCATTCCGTTCACAGGTACAACCTATGAGAAGGAAGCAACAACTCTTGAAAACGGAAATAAGAGCGTATTCTATACCGTTATTGTTTCCTTCGGTGCAAAATACAATCATGTTACAAGAGCACGTTCCGCAATCAACCTCAATATCATTACATATGATAAGTCCGATCTTCGTGCAAACCTTCAGGATCTTTACAGAGCCTATACACCCACAAAGCTTATGGCTTCTGAATCTGAGATAGGCAACAGCCCGAATTCGTGGTTCTATTCAGAGGGTTGGGATCAGTATCTTGCGGCTTATAAGAACGCTCAGTTCGTTCTCAATAATCCCGATACCGATCAGCAGACGATCGATGCAGCTAACTCTGCGCTTCTTTCGGCTGTCAATTCCCTCAAGGTTGCTTCTGCGGATTACACGGAAGCTAACGTTGTAAAGGACGAGGTCAAGAGTCTTGATTCCTCAATCTATACTGACGCATCATGGTCGAGAGTTCTTACGGCAGTTTCAAATATTACTGACGGAATTAGCATTTTCTGCCAGACATATCTTGATTCTCTTGTTGCGGATCTTCGCACAGCGATTTCACAGCTTGAGCTTAATCCTGCCGATTATACGGAAGTTGACAACATGATCGCAATTTACGAAACTCTCAATCCTGACCATTACACGGCTGAGTCATGGAAGGTTCTTCGTGATACCGTTAATTCCGTTGACTTTACGCTCAAGGTTGATAAGCAGTCGCTTGTTGACGCATATGCAAGAAGCATCGACTCCGCTATCACAAACCTTGTTCTTGCTCCGGCCGACTATACTGAGGTTGACGCTCAGGTTGAAAGATATAATACGGTTCTTCCCGATAAGGATCTTTATACAGAGCTTAGCTGGCGTGCAGTTAATGCAGCTTATAACGCTATCGAGCGTGATAAGACATGGAAACAGCAAGCCGATGTTGATGATATGGCAATCAACCTCAAGAATGCCATTGACCGACTTAAATACAAGGATGCCAACTATACCGAACTTTATAACGCTATTGATGCGGCCGGCTCAGAGGTAGAGAGCTGGTACACGCCGGAGACATGGGCGCCGTTTGCGGACGCTCTTGCTGCGGCAGAGGACGCATATGTTCTCTATGAGGACGGCACTCCGCTGAATATTCTCCATCAGAGCGAGATCGACGCTCTCAAGACCGATCTTGTAAATGCTCAGAATGCTCTTCTTGTTGCAGACGGCGATTATTCAAAGGTTGATGCGGCTATCGACTCTACAAACGATCTTGACGAAAGCCGTTACACCGAGGATTCATGGCAGGCTCTCCAGGACGCTATCAATGCAGTCGTTTACAACCTTGACGCTAAGGAGCAGACCAGAATCGACGGCTTTGCAACAGCTATCAATAACGCTGTCAAGAACCTCAAGGAGGTTGGCGCAGATTATTCAGAAGTAAATGCAATCATCAGCGAGTGGAACGCTATGGATAAGACTCTTTATACCGACGCTTCCATCCTCAAGGTTGCAAATGCAGTCAATGCGGTTGACTGGACGCTGACAATCAGCCAGCAGGCTACCGTTGACGGTTATGTAACAAGCATCCGTGGTGCAATCAATGCACTTGAGTATAAGCCTGCGGACTATTCAAAGGTTACGGCTGCCATGACAAAGGCAGATGAAGCTGTTCAGCTTAACACCTCTTTCGCTGCAGCTCACAACGGATATTCCTACTACACCAAGGCTTCCTATGACGCACTCGTTGCATCAATGACTTATACTACCGGACTTGATATCAGATATCAGTCAACTGTTGACGGCTATGCAACAGCCATCAACACAGCTTACGGAAATCTTAAACTCAATGTTGCAGATTACACCGCAGTAAACAATGCTATTGCAAAGATCCCTGCGGACTTTGAAAACGATGTTTACACAGACGAGACAGCAGCCGAAGTAATTGCCGCTCAGCTTGCAATTACCGAAGGTCTTACCACAAAGGATCAGGCTACTGTTGACGCTTATGCCGCCGATCTTGAAGCCGCTATAGAAGGACTTCAGTATAAGTCGGCTGATTATTCTCAGGTAGAGGCCGAGAAGGCTCTCATTCCTGCGGATCTCACACCGTATACAAAGTCATCTGTTGATAACCTCAACTCTGCTCTTAACGCAGTAAACTATGATCTTGATATCAATCATCAGGCTGAGGTTGACGCTTTTGCCGCTGCAATCAAGCAGGCAAGAGAAGCCCTTGAGATTGACCTTGCGGATTACACAGTAGTAAGAACGGCTATTTCTGCCGCAAACGAGGCAATTCAGGATACTAACTACACCGATGAAAGTATTCAGGCTGTAAGAGATGCAATCGACGCTGTTGTTTATGATCTTCCTGCCGCACAGCAGGCAACCGTAAACGGATATGCGGACGCTATCAACACCGCTGTTTCCAAGCTTACGGATAAGCCGCTTGATCTTACAAGCTACAACGCGGCTGTTGCAAGAATTCCTGAATCGCTTGACAATTACACCGACGCTTCCGTTAAGCTCTATACAGATGCCCGTGCGGCTGCTGACAATTTCAGGCTTACAAAGAATTCTATCAGAAATCAGACTGAGTTCGAAACACTTGTTTCCGCTCTTGATGCCGCTATCACAGGACTTAAATATAAGCCTGCCGATTACACGGCTGTTAACGAGGCGAAGACCGCTGCCGACACTAAGGCTGAGTCCGGTAACTATACGGACGAATCCGTTGCAGATTACAATGCTCTTATCGCAACGATCGACTGGTCTCTCTCGATTGATAAGCAGGCAACCGTTGACGGTTATGCCGATGCTATCAATGCGTTTGTATTCGCTTATAAGCCTGCTGACTACACGAGTGTAAATGAAGCAAAGGCTGCTGCCGACGCTAAGGCTGAGTCCGGCAACTATACGGACAGCTCTGTTGCAGAGTACAATGCTCTTATTGCAACGATCGACTGGAATCTTACGATTGATAAGCAGACAACTGTTGACGCCTATGCTAGCGCAATCAATGCGTTCCAGTTCACCTACAAGCCGGCAGATTACACAGAGCTTGACGCACTCGTTGATGAGGTTAACGCTCTTGATGAAACTCTCTATTCAAACTATGACGAAATTTATGGCGATTACATCTTCGATTATGTAATGTCATATATCCCGTCACACAGAGATTACAACATCACAGAGCAGGATAAGGTTAACGAGATGAAGACAACACTCCAGAGCTATGTTGATATGCTTGTTCTCAAGGATACAAAGGTTGCAAGATTTGAACTCAAGAACGGCGCAACATACAAGACCTCGGGCGGCGTAAAATACATCGTCGGACTCAGAACAGGTCTTACAGACGCAACGCTCAAGAACAGCTACTTCGATATGGAGAACGTAACCGTAACAATCACCAGAGCAATGGGCAGA
>JAEDFL010000002.1 GCA_016292785.1 Clostridiaceae bacterium
GAGAAATTATCCTCCGGGAGAATCATTCCGCCTGCAACGATGAACGGAGTATAGATTGTTGTATCTTTACCGCTGACCTTAACTGTCTTTTTGGACTCGTTGTTAACGGTAATTACCATCTTGACCTGACCCTTTTTGCCTGCGATATCCTTTGTTTCGGTCTCCTTGCCGTCAAGGTAGTAGGTTATTTTGAAGTTTACGGGAAGCTCCTTATCCGTTGTACCTCTGTAGTAGAGGTCGGTCGATTCCATGTTCCAGCGATATGAACCGTCCTTGTTCTTAACGGGTTCAACGTTGGATTTAACGTTCTTTATGTCGGAAAGGTCGGTCTTGTCGTCGATATAGGTCTGAGCCTTGTCTGTATGAAGCCAGTCTGTTACAACCTTGCTTGTAACCTCGCCGTTCGAAGCCATGTTGACATAAACTGTCTCATTTTTCTTGTATGAGGTTGCGGCGGTGTCGTAGCTTACTTTTGTTGTGTCGGACTGACTCGGAGCTGTGGTCGGTTCGTCTGTGCTGCCGTCATTCTTCTTTGAACAGGCAGAGAAGGATGCAAGCATAGAAGCGCAGAGAAGAACGCACATGATTTTTTTCAGATTGTTTTTCATATTATTACCTCCGTATTGTTCAGGCATTGTTATCTGCCGTTTTGTTTTCTTTTTTCTTCATCTTAAGCTTGAGCTTTTTGCCGAGGAAGTCATAAGTCGTTTTCTCGATGAGACCCTCAAGCACAAGCAGCAGCGGCGTAAGCATGAATACTATAACGCCTGCGCTGATAAGAGATCCTCTTGCGAGCAGGAGACAAACTTCTTTAACTATCTTGATATCGCAGGTGAGGAATACGCCGAAGGTTGCGCCGAAGAATACGAGCGCACTCTGGAAGATTGAACGGTCGGAAGCGTTGGTGGCAATTTTGATTGCGTCGAGCTTGTTGTGACCGTTTCTCATTTCCTCACGGAAACGCGTCGTAAGAAGAATTGCGTAGTCAACCGTTGCACCGAGCTGAACACAGCCGATAATTGTCGGGGCTATGAACGACAGCGTCGTGCCCGTTGCAAACGATATCGCCTTATTGACGAATATCGCAAGCTCAATCGACAGAACAAGTATTGTCGGAATCGAAATTGATTTGAAGATGATTGCGATAAGAATGAATATCGAAAGAATTGAAAGCACGCTGGTCAGCTTGAAATCGTGGTCGGTGATGTCAATCAAATCCTTGTACATTGCGCCCTCACCGGTGACGTAGCCGTTCTTATCGTATTTCTTAACGATATTATTTATCTTGGTTAGCTGTTCGTTACATTCGTCCGTTGCTGCAACGTATGAGGTGTTGACGAGAATCATCTGTCTGCCGCCGGACTTTGCTATGCTCTTCAGCTCATCGGGAATCATTGAATCGGGAATACCCGAACCGACGAAGCTGTTGTATGCGACCATGTTTGTAACGCCTGCGGTCTCCTTGATTTCATTCTCCATCTTAACGAGGTCAGAGGCGTCAAGGCTGTCATCAACAATGATGAAGTGCGAGGTTGCCATGTTAAACTCCTCTTTCATCTTGTTGAGAGCGGCGATACAGCCGATATCGTCCGGCAACATTCTGTCCATCGAGTAGTAAACATTGACGTTTGACTGCATGATGTATGACGGAATGAAGAGAACAACGAAAATTGCAACCCAAACCTTCTTGTGGTTGACAACAAAATTGTTGAGCTTGTCAAACTTTGGAATGAAGCTTCTGTGGCGATACTTGTGAATAATCTTATCGCACTGAAGAACAAGAGCGGGGAGAACGATCGTAACGGTAAGAACGCCGAATACAACGCCCTTCGCCATAACAAGACCGATATCCTTGCCGAGTGAAAGATCCATGAAACAGAGCGCAAGGAAACCGAATATTGTTGTAAGCGAACTGCCGGAGAGGGAAAGAAATGCACCCTGGATTGCGCTTGCCATAGCGTCTCTCTTGTCTGCATATTTCGGCTTTTCCTCTTCAAATCGGTCAATGAGAAATACCGAATAGTCCATCGTAACGCCAAGCTGCAGGATTGCGGCGATACATTGCGTAATGTACGATATCTGACCGAATATGAGGTTTGTGCCCATGTTGTAAACAACCGCCATGCACAGCGCTGCCAGAAGAACCCCAGGCTCAACCCATGACTCCATACAGAAGGACATGACAACAAGGGCGATTGCAATAGCGATTGCAATGAATATCGGAGCCTGCGAATCTGCAAGGTCTCGCGTATCTTTCATAATGACGCCCATACCGCTGAGGAAGCACTGATTGTTGAGCAAGCCTCTGACGTCTTCAATGGCTTTCATGGTTTCATCGGTGACCGCTTTGTATTTATACTGTATAAGCATCATTGTGCATTTGCCGTCTTTACTGTAAAAAATATCCTTGACGGCCTGCGGAATGATTTCCTGCGGAATACTTATATCTGCGATATCGTTGACCCAGATAACACTGCTGACATTATCAACCTTTGCAATTTTTTCTTTCAAGGCTGCGACGTCCTTCGAAGGCATATCCTCAATAACAAGGAATGACATTGAGGCGCTGTTGAAGGTTTCATCCAGCTCATTTTCGCCCTTGACCGAATCGAGGTCACCCGGAAGATACGAAAGAATATCGTAGTTTACGAAGGTGTTGATGTAGCCGATTGCAGCGGGAATGAGAAGCAAGACGGCAATAATCGTTATCGTCTTCGGATGGTAGGCAATAAATTTTGCTATTCTTTTCATCTGTAACCGATCTCCTTTTTTAGATTTTTATATGGTACTTTACAAGTAATATGTAAAGATTAAAATGGTATTAAACTGATTTATTTTTTTCGTCTGTTGGAGGTTCGGAAATTAAGTTTTCAACGCTTCTTAAAAGCAGCGGCTTGATTTCCGAAATCTTGAACGGCGATTCAAAAACAAACGAGTCATAGCAAACCGAGCCGACAAGTGTTACGATAAGATAAATTCTTTTGAGTGTTTCATGTTCAGAAAAACCGTTTTCGAGATTTTCGTGAACCAAATCGCTGAGCATTGATTTAAGCCGGTCATCCTCAATCGTGCTGAAATAGCTCAGGCATGAGGAAAAATTTTTTCCTATGAGGGTAATGATTTCTTTATGATCTTCAAGATAATCAATGATTTTTTCTGTTATAAAAAGCATCTGCTCGGGAAAAGACATCCGGCAGGTCTCTTTTTTCTTCATCAATTCCTCAAGAACATAGCGAAGAATCAATGCACACTTTCGGACGATTATACGCTCCATGAGGTCATGCTTATCCTTAAAATAAAGGTAAAACGTGCCCTTGGCTATTCCTGCACTCTTGACAACGTCGTCAATCGAGGTGTTTTTGAAGCTTTTTTCGATAAAAAGCTCGTATGCGGCGTCAAGGATATTTGTTCTTTTGCTCTGCTGTTTTTCCGTAATTTTACTCATATGGCATTTCTCCGTAAATAAAATGACTATCGGTCATTTTTGCTTTGCTTTATATTATACGCAAAAATGACTGATAGTCAATACTATTTTTCAAATTTAACAAACAGTTAATATTTCAGTTGAGAATATACGCCGAAAGGTTCAGATAAGCCGCAAAGGTGAGCCACAGAAGATACGGAATTTGCAGCAATCCCGCCGTCTTGTTGACACGGTAGAACATTATTATCATTGCAAATGTGAATGCCCAGAGAATAATCAGCCATATGAAAGAGAAAAGATATGCGCCGAGAGAAAAGAAGAAAACAGGCCACATAAAATTCATTGCAAGCTGAATTACATATACGGCAAGGGGCTGCTTTGCCTCGGTCTTGTCTTTCTCATACACAAGGTAAGAGGAAATTCCCATAAGAATATACAAAAGCGTCCACACGACGGGGAAAAGCCAGTCGGGAGGCGAAAGGGGCGGCTTGACTGCGGTTTCGGAATAGCTTTTAAAGCCTTCGAGAGAAATCAGCGAGGATATTCCGCCGACGGCAAGGGGAATGAGAACGGCAATGATGAGCCGCTTGAAGTTAATGCTCGTTTTGAAAATCAAAAAAACCACACCTTTCGTATAGCTGTGTTAATAGTATATACAAAAAGGTGTGGGTATTATTCGTTATTCAATTACATTTTCGACCGTTCCGCCGTTTTTCATACTCTTGTCGGCACGGAAAACAGTCAGATGACCTTTCATGGAGTCCTCAATAGAGGTGCAGGAGATGGACATCTCGTTGTCACGGACATAGCGGACAAAATCTCTTGACAGTTCCATATCTCCGCCGCCGTGGGAGTCGTCCCTGACGCTGACGTCAACCGTGCGATCAAGATGCTCACAGCCGGGACGGGGATCAATGAGCGAAACGGTGAATTTGCCCGATTCGAGAGTTCCGAAGATTTCGCCCCTTGTGCCGATAATATGTATCTTTCTTTGCGGTATTGCCGCACCGCCGATCATATTGTGAGTTCCCGTTGCTCCGCTTTTAAACTGCACAGCCACGCTCTGATGATCAACAACGTTGTTGTCGCTCTTATAAGCGCAGACGCCGTAGGGACTTGTTTTCAGAAGCTCGATCTTGTCCTCAATCGTAGCGTTTTCCTTGTCCTCAAGCTTGTCCCAAACGTAGAACGACCAGCGGTCGGGATGGTCTATATACAGCCGCTTTGCCGAATAAAGGCAGGTGTCGCAAAGCGGACAGTCAACCAGACAGCGTGTACCGCTTCCCTTAGGAGCGTTTTCGGGTTTGAACTGCATGAGCGAGCCGAAGCTTGAAACCTTTTTGGGTGCGTCATCACCCATCAGCCACATCATAATATCTATATCGTGACAGCACTTTGCAAGAAGCATCGTTGCGTGACACTCCTCCTCGTTGCGCCATTTTCCCCTAATATGACTTGTGGACATATGGTGATAGCTGACATGCTCCGACATTTGAATGTTGATAATCTGACCGATTTCACCCGAAAGAATTGTTTCCTTGATCGAGCGGTAGAACGGCGCATATCTCAGAACAAAACAGACCATTATTTTTCTGTTGTACTCCTTGGCGCAGTCAACAAGCTCACGCATTTCCTCCTCGTTGACGGCGAAAGGTTTTTCAAGCAGTATGTCGTATCCCGCCTTTAAAAGGGGGACAGAGGTTGAAACATGAATGTGATCCATCGTGCCGTTGATTGCGGCGTCGGCAAACTTCGGCACGCCGACCAGCTCGTTGACGTCGGAAAAGCGGTGTTCTTCGGGAATGTTGAAGTATTCACCTATCTGGTTGCGGCGAAATTCGTTCGGGTCGGCAACGCCGACAATTTCAAGCATATCGGGATCGGTTTTAGCCAGCTCGGCATAAATCATAGAGCGGTGACCTCCGCCGACAATGACGGCTTTAAGCGGTCTGTTTTGGTTCAATCTTAATTACCTCGGATCTTTTTATAGAATATTATCTCATTTATTCCTGCTCCTATCGCAAGAAGCACTGCGGCGGCAGGTATAAGCGGCAGAAGAATTATTACTGCGAGTATCAGCAAAGCGAGTATCGCAGGCCCTTTTCTGCTCTCGGAAACGGTGTCCTCATATTTGTTGTTGCAGACGGAATTGACGGCTTTTTCGTCTGCGGTAAACGGAATATCCGCTTCACGGTCGTCAATTCCTCTGTTGTAAAGCAGAGGAAGGACTATATCTCTCAAGCGGAATTTAATCCGCAGAAGCTTCAGGACGCTGTCAATTATATTGATAAAGCCCATTGTGACCTTGTATTCCGCCGTATCGGGAGTGTATGGAGCGTTGCCCGAATACAGATGCAGAACAAGCTGACGGATGAAATCAAAAACTTTCGTATCTCTTATATCGGAGAGATCGGCGTTACCCGTTTCGCTCCTGACCCATTTTGCAAAGGTGCCGAGCCTCATTTTCCTGATAAGTCTTGCGAAAGGCTTGACAAGCCAGCCGATACGGTAGGAAACGTTCGGGTGTATGCTCATTGCGTCAACGCAGGCGGCAAAGGTGTCAATATCGGTAGCCGCCGCTTCAAGCGTATTGTCAATCATTCCCAAGAATTTATTTTCAAGATAATCCGAAAGCTCCGTTTCAAGACCGTTGACAGGCTCGTCGGTTTTTACGCTTGAGATGTGAACATTGTCACCGCATATCCTGACAGTACGGTAGTAACCGGGATAGCCTGCGAGTGCAGAGGTGGAAATGTCATAAAGCACGTTTCCGTTTTCTGAAAAATCATATGAAATATCGTGGACGTGGGAATGCCCCGTAAATACAAGGCTTATGCCCAGATCGGCAAGGAAGTCCTTGATCTCGTCATGCTCGCCCATCATATCGTTTTTGCCGATAAGCGAATACATCGGGGAGGGCGAAAGAATCGGGTGGTGGGTAAATGCGATTACACGCTTACCGCATTTTTTTGCGGCTTCGGCAATTTTCTTTATCCAGTCCCTGTGCTCCTCGGAATAGCCGCTTTTGCCCTTGCCGTTTTTATCGGAATTGAGAGCAAGCAGAATGTAGTTGCCGTCAAGCTCGGCGGCATAGGACAGCTCAAACTGTGAAAAAGCCTGATCGGGGCCGAAGCTGTGGTACATTCCGAGCATTTCCTCACGCTTTGCACAGGGGATTTTTGTTTTTACTTCGCCCGTGTAACAGCTTGTCATACCGTCGTCCTGATAGTCGTGCGTTGAGGTTATGGCAAACACCCTTTTGCCGCATTTTTTCAGGGCATAGAGCAGCTTTATAAACTCAATATGGCTGTCATAATCGCCGTCACAGGTAGCGTCGCCGCAGAAAATTATATTTTCACAGTCGCTTTTTGCGATCTGAGCAAAGGCGGCGGATATGACGGCAGGACTGTCCTTGACGGCTTTCTGATTGGTTGCGTCATACTTTTTATATGACGGAGTGTCCGTTCCGAGCTTGGCGGAATAATAATGTGCGTCCGTCATAACAATAAAATCAAGCGGATATTCAAATACCGTTGAATCAATCATCGTTCGTTATAACTCCTCTGCGTTTGATAAGTTCAAGGGAGATCTGCTCCTTTTTCTTTGCGTTCAGATCATAGAAAAGCATCGGTATGATTTGAAGAACAACGAAGCAGGCAGGGATAATTGTATAGATGATAAGGAATTTTGTAAGCGTTCCGTCGCTCTGAGCGGCATAAGCAACGGCAGGATCGGTTGAGGGCATATAACCTGACCATTTGAACACAAGGTATGTACCCAGCGAGGTGGTGAAAGCCGAGGCAATCTTGGAGAAAAGTCCGTAGCCTGCGTAGCACAGACCTTCCTGACGTTTACCTGTTTTAAGCTCGATTTCGTCAACGCAGTCGGCTATCATAACGTTCGGTGTGAGGTTGGTGTTGCCGTTCTGAAGTCCGACAAGGAAGTTGATGATAAGGAAAGGAATGATAAGCTCTTTTCTGAATCCGATAAGCATTGAAACGCCGAACAGCAGGAGGAAAGAAGCCGCTCCGTAAGCACTGCAGGCGATGAAGGTGTTCTTTGTTCCGATTGTTTTAATGAGCTTCTTGACAACAAGCATACTGACTGCCGTACCTATTCCCATCGGGAGAAGAAGTCCGAGCTTGAGTCCCTTGTCGCCGAGAAGATAAATTGCAATGTAAAGGCTTGCCGCACCGTAAACGCCTCTGCCAAAGCCTGCAATCTTGGCAAGCGAAACCATAAGCAGGTTTTTGTTGGTGAAGACAAATTTAAGGCTCTGTGCGAGGTTGACTCTCTCTGTTGTGTAGGGAACTCTCTCCTTGGTGTTTTTGAGCATAACGGCAAGGAAAAGAATGAAGCCGACAACGCATACAGCGGTCGAAATCTGAAGATCAAGACCTCTGCCCTCGGCGGCTCTGAAACCTTCCTCGCCCATAATTGCTTTCATCACAAGACCGACCACGATCAGCACGACCATTCCGCCCGACTGACCGATCGAACGCATTATGCCTGCGATGGAAATGGCGTCGCTTCGCTCATCGGGGTTGGGCGTACAAACCGCACCGAAGCAGTTCGACGGACTTTCAACACAGACGAGAAGCATTACATAGGCACAGTAAATTGCGAACATCCATATGCTTGCCGCAGTAAAGCTTGAGGTTTTCGGAGCGACAAAAACGAGCATGGAAATTATGCCGAGCGGTAAAGCTCCGTAAAGAAGCCACGGATGGATTTTGCCTCTTTTTGACTTCGTTTTGTCAACGAGAACGCCGATAATTATTTCCGCCGCCGCACCAACAAAGCCTGCGACAAGGAAAACCGTGGAAATAAGCGTGGCAAGAGCGTCGGAATTGAAGCTCTGAGCCTTGAACGCAAAATCGGCAAAATAAGTTTTTGCATATTCGGGTACCCAGCCCGAAAGCAGAGCGATGCCGAAAAGTCCGATGCCGTAGGACAGCGCTTCGGTCGGTATTGTGAATTTCTTTGAGCCGATGCGAAGCTCCTTGGTTTTTAAGTATTTCTGCATTCTTTGTTTTCCTCCTCCGAAAGTTCGAATATTGTATATATTACATATAATTTATCATATTTCGACACAGATTTCAATAAAAATATTCACAACAACGAAAATGTAACATTTATTACAAGATGTTTGACACTTTGTAAATTTATGATATAATAAAACAGATAAGAAAGTATAAGGTGATTAGCTATGTTCGATTTTATCAGATTGGCGTGTGCCGTTCCCGATGTCGAGGTCGGCAATACGGAGTTTAACACGCAGGAGATAATTAAATATATTGATATAAACAAGGACGCAGATATTATTGTTTTCCCCGAGCTGAGCGTTACGGGATATACCTGCGCCGATCTGTTTTTTCAGAAAACGCTTATCGACGGTGCAAAATGCGGTTTAAGACGGATTGCGGAAACGACCTGTGATACCGATTCCGCCGTAGCGGTCGGCGCACCCCTTATCATCGGCGGACGGCTTTATAACTGCGCCGTTATGATGTCCCACGGCAGGGTGGACGGAATAGCCGTCAAGACCTTTATTCCCACCTATAACGAATACTACGAAAAGCGTTGGTTCAGCTCTGCCGCAGAGCTGAAAATTTCATCGATCAGCTCGGACGAGCTTGGTTTTGACAAGGAGTACGATATCCCTGTCGGCGGCAATCTGATATTCAATTATTCGGGAGTTAAGGTCGGAGTTGAGATCTGCGAGGATCTCTGGGCGCCTCTGCCGCCGTCAACTCTCCTGACTCTCGCCGGAGCGGAGGTTATACTCAACCTTTCGGCATCTAATGAAACAATAATGAAACGAAAATACAGGACGGAGCTTGTCTCTCAGCAGTCGGCAAGGAGCATCTGCGCCTATGCCTACGCAAGCGCAGGAATGACGGAATCCACAACAGACCTTATCTTTTCGGGACATTCGCTGATATGCGAAAACGGCGGAGTTCTCTGTCAGAACGACAGCCTGATTGACGGAGGTTATTCGCTCAAGCACGACGTTGATCTCGGCAGGATAAGAGCCGACAGAGCCGAAAACAAGACCTTCGGCGATTCGGCGGCGTTTTATCTTGACGGCAAGGATTTTGTCGAAATAAAAAAGAACCTGAAGCTTGAGAGCGACGGGGGACTTTATGAAATAAAGAAGCTTCCGTTCGTCCCTTCGGCGAAGAAAGACAGGATCGAACGCTGTATGGATATATTCCGTATGCAGGTTGCCGGACTTAAAAAGAGAGCGTCAAAAATCGGCGGAAAAATGGTGCTCGGCGTTTCGGGCGGACTTGATTCGACTCTTGCCCTGCTTGTATGTGCGGAAACTGCACGTCAGCTCGGACGTGATCCGAGCGATGTTGTCGCAATCACTCTGCCTTGCTTCGGCACAACAAAGCGAACACATTCAAATGCTTGGGAGCTTATGCAGACTCTCGGCGTTCACGCTATGGAGATAGATATTAAAGAAGCCTGTACCCTGCATTGCCGTGATATAGGTCATCCGACGGATCAGTTTGATGTCACCTATGAAAACATTCAGGCTCGTGAGAGAACTCAGGTGCTTATGGACTATGCCTGCAAGCTCGGCGGCTTCGTCGTCGGAACGGGCGACCTCAGCGAGCTTGCACTCGGCTGGTGTACCTACAATGCGGATCATATGAGTATGTACGGTGTAAACTGCGGTGTGCCGAAAACTCTTGTGCGCTGGATGATTTCGGCGCTTATCGACTACAATGTTTTCCCCGAAAGCACCCGTGTGCTTGAGGATATTATTGACACTCCGATAAGTCCCGAGCTTCTTCCGCCCGATGCGGACGGAAACATTCAGCAGGAGACAGAGGAGATCATCGGTCCTTACGCTCTTCACGATTTCTTCCTTTACTATCTGCTTCGTTTCGGTTTCTCGCCGTCTAAGATATTCTTCCTTGCGAAAAAAGCATTTAAGGAGGACTTTGACAGCGAAACCATCCTCAAATGGCTTGAGGTTTTCTATAAGAGATTTTTCACTCAGCAGTTCAAGAGAAGCTGTCTGCCCGACGGAGTTAAGATAGGAAGCGTCTGCCTTTCTCCGAGAGGCGACTGGAGAATGCCGAGCGACGCATCATATAAAATCTGGATCGACGAGATCGAAAAACTGAAATGAATTGAGAGAAAATGATGGAAAGTAAAAGTGATAAAAAAATTAAAGTAACGATAATTGCGATCCTTGCAATTTTTGTTATGCAGATAATCGACGTTTTTATTATCAGGAGCAACAAGACGGTTTTAGCCGATACAACGTTTGCAAGAATTACGGGAATAATAATTATTCTTGTTGCGGCAAAGGCTCTGAATTTCAATATAAAAAGAAGATGTCTTGACAGCTACGGCTGGTATTTTGAACTGCTTTACGGCATCGGTTTTTCCGTTGCTTCGCTTGCCGCAGTTTACGTTGTTGAACTGATCTACTTTAAAATCAAGGGCTTTTATGCGGATGTCAGGCTTTTTTTTCTGCCTCCGAACGGCACGGAACATCCTGTTGCGGTGCTGATTTCGGCATACGCCGCCGGACTTTTGCTGACAGTAATCTTTAAGGAGCTGTTCAGGAGCTTTCTGCTTAATCAGATCTATAAGAAAACAGGCAAGAAAAAAGCTAATTTCATTCAAGCCGCTTTGCTGACTCTTTTGTTTATGATTCCCGTGACGGGAATGTTACTGAACGGTGAATTCAGCGGAATAAGCCGGATTGATATAGTTATTTCAATATCTGCTTCCGTTGCGGCGGTATTCATCGGCTCGCTGAAATGGGGATATTACTATCGGGTAAACGGATCAATCTGGATGGCACTTGCCGACAGCTTCGTCAACAGCTTTGTGTTGAACTGGATTTATCTTTCGCCCGACAGGCTTCCCGACAAGTGGCTTTTAGTAAAGTGCCTTGTGGTGCAGATCGTTTCATTCG
Source organism: Clostridiaceae bacterium (assembly GCA_016292785.1). Taxonomy (GTDB): domain Bacteria; phylum Bacillota; class Clostridia; order Oscillospirales; family Acutalibacteraceae; genus CAG-488. The sequence goes on from JAEDFL010000002.1 coordinate 11,370, forward strand.
TTATGTTTATTCCGTTTTATTACCACAGAGAGAGGGTAAATGCGAAATATATCAAGGAGATGAGAACCCGAAAGGCTGTTATGGCCGGCATTATCGAGTCCGAAAAAGGCAGAAAGCCTATGCCGAACGAAAATGTTCAGAGCGTAACCGACCTTGAAAAAGATCCGAACGAATTGTCGGAAAAGTATTTTACCGAGCTTGTTGAAACGGGTACACTCAAGATAAAAGATAAAATCACGGAAGAAAAGGCTCAGGAAGAACTTCTGAGCTTCGACCACAATCCTCAGACCTTTTCTCAGGATTTTTACAAAGAAATGGTTGACAAATCCGTTAAAAGCGGTCACCGTAAAAAAACAGAGACCGTAGCCGGCACCTCTGGCGAAAAAGCGGAGGACAAGCCGCAGGAAAACGAGAATGTTGTCCCTCTGTCAAAGGATCCTCACGCTTATTCTCAGGATTTTTATAAGGAGGTTCTGGAAAAAGCAAGCAAACCGAGACACAGACATCATTCTTCGGGACATTCTCAAAGCTCAGGCAAGACAAAACATCAGGAGCATAACAGCAGCGAAAGAAAAACCGCAAGAAATGAGGCTGTCGCTTTCACCGGAGATCCCGGCTCGATCACTCAGGATTATTTCAAGGAATTGCTGAGCAAGTCAAGGCATCATTCGGGAACTAAGGGCAAGGCTAAAGAGGTTGTGCAGAGTGACGATGTTTTCGATTTCGACAGAGAGCCTCAGGAGTTTTCAAACGCTTTCTTCAAGGGCTATGTTGAAAAGACGGGCAGCAACGTCATCCCGACTATCGGTGCCCCCATAAGGAGAAAATCTAAGACTGAAAAAGCGACTGATAATACCGAAAATATTTCAACTCTTGTTGACGAATATTTCAAACAGCAATTCGACAAGCACACATACAGCAAATAAAAAACGGCAGTCCGTGCATAAAGCGCAGACTGCCGTTTTTCTCAAATAAATATTTTACAGATCGAGCAGTTCAAGTACCTTCTCTTTCGGAACATATCCTACGGAAGATTTAACCGCCTTGCCATGGTCAAGAACGACCAGCAGGGGAATGCTTGAAACATTGAACACAGAGGACAGCTCAGGCTCTTCGTCAACATTGACCTTGCCGACCTTTATCCTTCCGTCGTATTCCTCGGCAATTTCTTCAACGATGGGGGAGAGCATACGGCACGGACCGCACCATTCCGCCCAGAAATCAAGCAGAACGGGAATGTCGCACTTGAGCACCTCGGACGTGAAATTATCTTTTGTAATCTTAACTTCAGCCATAATTATGACCTCCTTAGTCCTTTGACTTATAATAAAGCATACAGTGGCAAAAGCCTTCAAATTCCGGATCTTGGATCTGCTTTTTAAATTCCTCGCACATACACAGGTTTTCAGGTGTGCGCTCTCTGCGGCAGGGGCAGTAACCGCCCGTGCGCTCAAGTCCCTCTTTGACGACCTTGACGACCTCCTCGTCGGGATTGAGAGTAACCTTCATTGCATTTCCTCCTCCGTTTTTATCAATATATTTCTCTGCCCATCAGAACACCCATTACGGACGCCATCATAAGACCTCTCGTCCATCCGCTTGAATCTCCGAGGCAGTGAAGTCCCTCAACATTGGTGTTGAAATGTTCGTCCATCTTTACTCTGTTGCTGTAGAATTTCAGCTCGGGGGAGTAAAGCAGGGTTTCGTATGAAGCAAATCCGGGAGCAACATGATCCACCGCCTGAATGAAGTTGATGATGTTTGTCATCGCTCTGTAAGGCATGGCGGCTGTGATATCGCCTGCGACCGCATCGGGGAGAGTGGGCTTGAGGTTGGACTGAGAAAGCTCCTTTTCCCAAGTTCTCTTGCCGTCAAGAATATCTCCGAAACGCTGGACGAGAATGTGTCCCGTTCCGAGCATATTTGTCAGCTCGCCGACCTTCTGAGCGTAGGCGATAGGCTGGTTGAACGGATATGAGAAATTATGTGAGCAGAGAATAGCAAGGTTGGTGTTGTCGGATTTAAGCTCCTTGTACGAATGACCGTTGACAACGGCAAGGTTGTTGTCGTAGTTTTCCTGGCTGACAAAGCCGCCGGGATTCTGACAGAATGTTCTGACCTTGTTTTTGAACGGTCTCGGATATCCGATGAGCTTCGATTCGTAGAGAACGTCGTTGACCTTTTCGATAACCTCGTTCCTGACCTCGACACGAACGCCGATGTCAACCGTTCCGGGCAGGTGGGCGATATCGTGCTCACCGCAGATTTTTTCAAGCCATTCTGCGCCTCTGCGTCCCGTTGCGATTATCGTATGGTCGGCGTATATCTCCATTTCAACGCCTTTGTTGTTGGAAACATAAATGCCCTCGCACTTTTTACCGTTGAGAATAATGTTTGAACACTCATAGCCGAAAAAGATCTCAACTCCGTTTTCGATTAGATATTTCTCAATCGCAAGATAAATATCCTGAGCCTTTTCCGTTCCCATATGACGGATCGGGCAGTCAACGAGCTTAAGACCGGCCTGAATGGCTCTTGTGCGGATCTCTCTGACGGCCTCGGTGTTACCTACGCCCTCAACCTTAGTGTCTGCGCCGAATTCAAGATATATTCCGTCGGCATAGTTAATAGTTTCCTGAACGAGGTTTTCTCCGACAAGATTGGGCAGATCACCGCCGACCTCATAGCTCAGCGACAGCTTGCCGTCCGAGAATGCGCCTGCGCCGGAAAATCCGGTCGTGATGTGGCAGTAAGGCTTGCAGTTCACACATTTCTTGGTCTTTGCTTTGGGACAATGCCTGTTCTCGACGGATTGACCTTTTTCGATAATGACGATCTTTTTCTTTGTGCCCTTGCGAAGCATCTCAATGGCAGTGAAAATACCGGCAGGTCCGGCTCCGACGATTACAACATCTGTTTTCATTTTCCTGATACCTCCGAAAATAATAAAAACCGAGCATTTCCCGCAAAGGGACTGATGCTCGGTATTCGGGAGCCGCAACGTGTCAGAAGCTCCCGTATCAATCTCGTTGCAATCTATTCTAACACCTTGTTATTTAATTGTCAAGTACCTTGCCGTCAGTTGTTATTACCACAGTCTTAAATGGTATTGTTTTGCCGCTTGCTTCAATGGCTTTTTGAGCGGCTGTGTTAATTCCTCCGCAGCAGGGTACGCTCATACGCACAACGGTGACGCTCTTTATTTCGTTGAGCGAGAGTATGGCCGTAAGCTTTTCGGAATAATCAATGCCGTCAAGCTTGGGACAGCCGATAAGCGTGATTTTATCCTTTATAAAATCGTTGTGGAAATTTCCGTAGGCGAACGCCGTGCAGTCGGCGGCAATGAGCAGGTCTGCCGAGTCGAAGTACGGCGCATTGACCGGAACAAGCTTTATCTGAACAGGCCACTGGGAGAGCCGGCTTTCGGCTCTGACATCGTTCTTGCTGTCGATTGAATGAGTTATTCTTTGCAGTCTTGATCCCGGACAGCCGCCGCTGTGCGCTTTGTGTTTTGCCTTGCTTGCGAGGACTGCCGCCTCGTTGTAATCGGCGGCTTCTCTTTCCTCAAAGGTGATAGCCCCGGTCGGGCAGGTCGGCAGACAGTCGCCAAGCCCGTCGCAGAAATCGTCCCTCATAAGCTTCGCCTTGCCGTTGACAAGACCGATCGCTCCCTCGTGGCAGGCGGAAACACAGGCTCCGCAGCCGTTGCATTTGCTTTCGTCTATTTTAATGATTTTTCTTATCATTGTCATTACCTCCTGACAGCCTGATTGTATCACGATATTTTTTAAAAATCAATATGAAATATATGGAGATGAGAGGTAATAAAAAACTGTTCCAAGGCAATCATATTATTCTGAAATGTTTAAATACGGCAAAAACCGCAAATGTTAACAAAGAATTCACAATTAAAGTGTTGACAAATTGCGGCGGCGGTTGTATAGTATTAAATGTAGTTAGCACTCAGGAATAACGAGTGCTAACGGTGCTAAAGGCGGTGAGATAATGGAACTCAGTCAGAGAAAAGAAAAAATACTTGCTGCTGTTATTGAACACTATATAAAGACGGGCGAGCCTGTCGGATCGAAGCTTTTGCAGAAGGATCCCGAAATTGCGGTTTCCTCCGCAACGATCAGAAATGATATGGCTGAGCTTTCTGCTATGGGACTGCTTGAACAGCCCCACACCTCGGCGGGCAGGATCCCGACCGATGAGGGCTACCGTTATTATGTAGATCACCTTATGGGAGTGCGGCAGCTTGACGAAGCGGTCAAAAGAAGAATCGAAGCCGGTGTTTCAATCAGAAACGCAAGCCCCGAAAACATTCTTAAAAAGGCGAGCGATTTCCTTGCCGAAATGACGAACTGCGCGGCGGTGTCAACTGCGCCGTCGGGCGAGAACGTCAAGGTTAAGCGAGTTGAGTTTGTTCCGGTCGGAACAAGGACGGGAATGGTTGTTCTGCTCACTTCAAACGGTATGATAAAAAGCAGGGTTTGCCGAAGTGACGTTGACCTGAACGCATCTGTTATCGAGAAGTTTTACAACATTGTAAAGACCTCGTTTATCGGAACTGAGCTTGATGCGATAGACACGGCAAGGCTTCAAACCCTCGTTGCTTCAATGGGAGGCGATGCGCTGACGATGATACCGCTTATCTCCACGGTGTCCGAGCTGGCACATGAGGCGATGGAAATTCCGCTTATGTTAGGCGGTCAGTCGAACATCTTCCATTACGGCGATTACGGCGCAACGGCATATGAGCTTATGGATTTCCTCAGACGAGGCGAGCCGCTCAGCAGGGTGCTGACGGATAACAAAAAGGAGCTTGATGTCAGGATCGGCAGTGAAAACAAGTATAAACCGCTTGAAAACTCAAGCGTGATTATGGCGCAGTACGATGTCGGAGGAGAAAATCACGGCTCGATCGGAATTATCGGACCGACGAGGATCGACTATGCGACACTTATACCGAGCGTCAGATATCTGACCGATATTGTCGGTAAGATACTCTCCCAGATTCTCAAAGAAGACTGAAAGGAATGATTACTGTTGGCAAAAAATAAAAGCAGTGAAAAAACAGCCGAAAACGCTGAGAATAAAGAGTTAAAGGAAGAGGAGATTAAAGAAGAAAAAGGGGTCAAGGAAGAGAAAGAGACAAAGGAAGAAACCAAGGAGGAAAAGCTTCAGAAGGAGCTTGACGAAAAGAACGATCAGCTTTTGAGAATGGCGGCGGAGTACGATAACTTCCGCAAGCGTTCGCAGAGAGAGAAGGACGCTCTTTACCTCGACTGCAAGGCTTCGGTTATCAAGGAGCTTCTTCCCGTGGCGGATAATTTTGACAGAATTTTTGCAAATCCCGACATCAGCTTCGAGGATTACAAAAAGGGCGTTGAAATGACATTCAAGCAGTTTGAGAACGTTTTCAGGGATCTCAAGGTTGAGTCGTTCGGCGAAGAGGGAGAAGCTTTTGACCCCAACTTCCACAATGCCGTGATGCACTCGGAGGACGAAAATCTCGGCGAGAATGTTATTACAAACGTATTTGCAAAGGGCTACAAGGTCGGCGACAAGGTAATAAGACCTGCAATGGTCGCAGTAGCCAACTGATTAAGTAAACAATCATCTTAGGAGGAATATTATTATGTCAAAGGTTATAGGTATTGATTTAGGTACAACAAATTCATGCGTAGCGGTTATCGAGGGCGGCGAGCCTGTCGTTATCGCAAATGCAGAGGGTGCAAGAACAACTCCGTCGGTAGTCGGCTTCGGCAAGAACGGCGAGAGAATGGTTGGCCAGGTCGCAAAGCGTCAGGCTATCACAAATCCCGACAGAACAGTTTCTTCAATCAAGCGTCAGATGGGTTCCGATTACAAGGTTACAATCGACGACAAGAAGTACACTCCGCAGGAGATTTCCGCAATGATCCTTCAGAAGCTCAAGACGGATGCAGAAGCATATCTCGGCGAGAAGGTCACAGAGGCTGTTATCACCGTTCCCGCATACTTCACCGACGCACAGCGTCAGGCAACCAAGGACGCAGGACATATTGCAGGTCTTGAGGTCAAGAGAATTATCAACGAGCCGACAGCCGCTGCTCTTGCATACGGTATTGACAAGGAAGACGATCAGAAGGTTATGGTTTATGACCTCGGCGGCGGTACGTTCGATGTTTCCATCATTGAGATGGGCGACGGCGTTCAGGAGGTTCTTGCAACCGCAGGTAACAATCACCTCGGCGGCGACGACTTCGACCAGAGAGTTATGAACTGGATCATCGAAGAATTCAAGAAGTCAAACGGCATTGATCTTCGCGGCGACAAGATGGCTATGCAGAGACTCAAGGAAGCCGCAGAAAAGGCAAAGATTGAGCTTTCCGGCGTAACTTCCTCGGATATCAATCTTCCCTACATCACAGTTGACGCAACAGGACCGAAGCACCTTGAGCTGACTCTCACAAGAGCAAAGTTCAACGAGCTTACCGCAGATCTTGTTGAGGCTACAATGGGTCCCGTTCGTCAGGCAATGAGCGATTCAGGACTTTCAACCTCAGAGATCGACAAGGTTCTCATGGTCGGCGGATCTTCAAGAATTCCTGCCGTTCAGGAGGCTATCAAGAAGTTCATCGGCAAAGAGCCTTTCAAGGGCATCAACCCCGACGAGTGCGTTGCTATCGGTGCTTCGCTCCAGGCAGGCGTTATGGGCGGCGAGGTCAAGGGACTTCTTCTTCTCGACGTTACTCCGCTTTCACTCGGTATCGAGACAATGGGCGGTATCAACACAAAGATTATTGAGAGAAATACGACTATTCCCGTAAAGAAGAGCCAGATTTTCTCAACCGCAGTTGACAATCAGCCGTCCGTTGAGGTTCACGTTCTTCAGGGTGAGAGAGAGTTTGCAAAGGACAACAAGACTCTCGGCGTATTCCACCTTGACGGAATTATGCCGGCACGCCGCGGTGTTCCTCAGATCGAGGTTACCTTCGACATCGACGCAAACGGTATCGTACACGTTTCTGCTAAGGATCTCGGCACAAACAAGGAGCAGTCGATCTCAATCACTTCTTCCACCAATATGTCAAAGGACGACATTGAAAAGGCCGTTCACGAGGCAGAGCAGTTTGCTCAGGAGGATAAGCAGCGCCGTGAAGAGGTTGACACCAGAAACAATGCGGATCAGATGGTTTATCAGTGCGAGAAGCTCCTCTCCGAGGAGGGCGACAAGTTCGATCAGGCTGATAAGGACGCTCTCACCGCAGAGATCGACGGCTTGAAGGAAGCTCTCAAGGGACAGGATATCAACCTCATCAAGAATAAGCAGGAGGCTCTCCAGAAGAAGTTCTACGAGGTTTCCGAGAAGATTTATCAGGCGGCTCAGGCGGCACAGGGTGCGGCAGGTCAGCCGGGTCCCGATATGGGCGGCAATCCGGGAGCAGGCGCTCCGAACGGCGACGGTTTCTATGATGCCGACTATACAGATGTAACGGACGACGACAAATAATCGTCAGACAAAATAACAGCGGGCACGCCGCATTTGCGGCGTTGCCCTATTTCAAAGTCAGGGGCTTTTATTTATGGCTGATAAAAGAGATTACTACGAGGTGCTGGGCATTGATAAAAATGCAAGTGCCGATGAAATTAAAAAGGCTTACCGAAAGAAAGCCAAGCAGTACCATCCCGACCTGAACCCCGGCGATAAGGAGGCCGAGGCTAAGTTCAAGGAGGCTAACGAAGCCTACGAGGTGCTCAGCGACGATCAGAAAAAGGCTCGCTACGACCAATTCGGTCACGCAGGCGTTGATCCGAACTTCGGCGCAGGCGGCGGTGGCTTCAACGGCGGATTCGGCGATGATTTTGATCTCGGCGATATCTTTTCGAGCTTTTTCGGAGGCGGCGCAGGCGGCTTCGGCGGCGGCAGACGAGCCAATCCCAACGGACCGAGACGGGGCGAGGATCTTCAGTCCAGCGTCACGATTTCGTTTGAAGAAGCGGCAAAGGGCTGTAAACGTAAGGTGAACATAAACCGCATTGAAGTCTGCCCCGATTGTCACGGAAGCGGTGCGGCCGCAGGTACATCACCGACCACCTGTCCCGAATGTCACGGCACAGGTCAGGTCACGGATCAGCAGAGAACTCCGTTCGGAGTTATCCAGACTCAGAGAGCCTGCTCAAGGTGCGGCGGCAAGGGCAAGATTATAGAAACCCCGTGCTCAAAGTGCCGGGGCAGAGGCCGTGTGACGAAGCAGAGTACGCTGGAAGTCAATGTTCCGGCAGGTATTGATGACCGTCAGATACTCAACGTAAGGGGAGAGGGCAACAAGGGACTCAACGGAGGCCCGGCAGGCGATCTTCACGTTGTTGTAAACGTACGTCCTCATCCGTTCTTTGAGCGTGACGGCTTCGACGTCTGGTGCGAGGTTCACGTTAATATTGTTCAGGCAACCCTGGGAGATACGCTCATGGTTCCGACTCTTGACGGAAAGGTTCGCTACGACATACCCGAGGGTACTCAGCCCGGCTCGGTATTCCGACTCAAGGGCAAGGGTATTCAGAATATCCGAAGCAAGGCGAGGGGAGATCAGCTTGTCAGAATTATAGTTGACATTCCCACAAAGCTTGACGCAGAACAGCGTGAAACGCTTCTGAAATTCAATTCGCTTATGGGCGGCTCAGCGCCGACAGGTGAGGAGAAAAAAGGCTTCTTCGGCAAAAAACGCAAATAAAAAATTTCGGACTGTTGTATTCGGTTGATCCGTTTACAACAGTCCTTTTTCATATCAGCTATTTGTCAATAGTGAGGTGATAATAAAAAATGATAAGTAACAGAGGGATTATTTATGAAAAAAATAATTGCAATTATTGCTGCGGTGACAGCGATCGTTATTGCCGGATTTTTGGTTGCAGAAAACAGCTATTCAAAAGAAAAATTCAAATTGACTGAAAAAATAAGCAGAACATATTGACAAACATCTATATGACAGGTATAATGTAAATAAACAGGGGGTGGACGGTATGGAATGTGACGATAAAAAAATTGCAGCGGTGTTCAAAGCGTTTTGTGATGAAAACAGAATTCGTATTCTGCGGCTTTTGCTCAGCGGAGAAAAATGCGCCTGTAAGCTGCTGGAGGAATTGAGTATCAGTCAGCCAACCTTGTCCCACCATATGAAAATTCTCTGCGATTCGGGAGTCGTTGTCGGCAGGAAAGAGGGGAAATGGATGCACTATTCTATCTCCTCAGAGGGAGCGGAGGATGCCGGAAAGTATCTGCATGAGCTGACGAATGTGACTTGCGCCGACAGTTTAAAGTCGTGCTGTGAACAGTAGTTAACTTTCACGCACGGCTTGATTTAAGACATAAACATTGATATATTTCAATTTAACGATATGATGAGGTGATTGAATGTGGAACCGGTAAAAAACGCATGGGATTTTTTTCAGAATGAAATCCTCGGTATGCACTGGCTGAACAGAATTGTTGAAACGCTTCTGAACGCCTGCGGTCTGGACACGACGGGAAGGATAGGCGGCAGTATTAAGTTTTTTATCTATGATACCGTTAAAATAATGGTCCTTTTGGGCGTTTTGATTTTGATTATTTCGTATATTCAAAGCTACTTTCCGCCGGAGAGGACGAAAAAAATACTTGGCAGATTTCACGGCATATGGGCAAATATTCTTGCCGCCCTGCTCGGCACGGTAACTCCTTTCTGCTCCTGTTCGTCCATTCCGCTTTTCATCGGTTTTACAAGTGCCGGACTACCGCTTGGAGTTACTTTCTCTTTCCTGATTTCTTCTCCGATGGTTGACCTCGGAAGTCTTGTACTGCTGATGAGCATTTTCGGTTGGAGAGTCGCGGTAGTATATGTAATACTCGGTCTTGTCATTGCCGTTGCGGGCGGTACGCTGATCGAAAAACTTCACCTTGAAAATCAGGTGGAAGAATTTATACGAAACGGACGATCCATTGATGTTCCGCAGGAGAAACTGAATTTCAAAGACCGATTGAAATATGCGTGGGAACAGGTTGTTGCCACCGCCAAAAAGGTTGCTCCTTATGTTTTGATCGGTGTAGGTATCGGAGCGATTATTCATAACTGGATTCCCGAAGAATTTATCGTAAAAGTTCTCGGCGACAACAATCCTTTCGGTGTAATCCTTGCGACAATCGCAGGTGTTCCGATGTACGCCGACATTTTCGGCACAATACCGATTGCCGAGGCTCTGCTTGCAAAGGGCGCATTGCTCGGCGTAGTGCTGTCCTTTATGATGGCGGTTACAACGCTTTCTCTGCCGTCAATGATTATGCTTCGCAAAGCGGTAAAACCGAAACTGCTGGGAATATTTATTGCTATTTGCACAGCCGGAATAATAATTGTTGGATACTCTTTTAACCTTATCCAACCGTTTATTATATAAATTATTGGAGGTAGTTGTTATGGCTCTGTTTAATTTCGGTAAGAAAAAGAAAGAAGAAAAGAAAACAACGGATTGCGCTTGCGCCTGCGGATGCTCTGCAAGTGAGGTCGGCAATATTTCAAATGATTGTTGTCCAGAAGCGAAAGAGGGTATTTGCTGTATAAAGGTTTTGGGCGCAGGGTGCAAATCCTGTCACGAGCAATATGAAAATGCCAAAGAAGCCGTAAAAGCGATGGGATTGTCGGTGGAAGTGGAATATATCACCGATATGCAAAAGGTTATGGCATACGGAGTTATGAGTATGCCTGCCCTTGTGGTCAACGAAAAGGTTGTTTCAATGGGCAAGGTACTGAAACCGTCCGAGGTGGAGAAACTGCTCAGACAGTCGAATTAAAAATACAAAAGCGCAGCGACCTTTGCGGTTACTGCGCTTTTTGAATGATTATTATTTACTTTGTGAGCAGTACACGGCAAGCCTTGAGCGTCTGAGCACCTGCAAGACCGTCAACGGTGATGCCTGCGGCCTTCTGCACCTGCTTTGTTGCGGTGGTTGTACCTGTGCCGAATTTATTGTTGTCGTCAACTCCCTGCGTGATGATCTTCTTTGCCTTGAGAGCTATAAGCATCTGTTTATATGCGTAAACAGCAACACCCTTGTCTCCCTCTTTCATGTATCCGCCGATGTCGGGGGCTTCTATTTTTGAGGTTGTATTTGTCGATGTTGTCGGCTTCGATGAAGCGGATTTATAGGCAACTCCGAAATGCTTGCAAATACCCTGTGCGATCTTCTCGCCGATCGCCGTTGTGTTCTCGATGATCCACTTTGCAATTGACGGTACATCGTGGAAATCGACCTCAACATATGCTGTCGGTGCGTTGGGTGTATTGACTTCAAGCAAGCCGTTATTTGCGCTGACGCTTTCACTTGTGCCGGGAGTGAACGGAGCAAGAACGGCATAGATCGCTTTTGCGGCGTTGTAGCCCTTTGCGCTTCCGTCATAGTAATAAATCCTTGTGCCTGACGTCTTGCCGTTGTATGCGTTGGTATGGATCGGAACGTGCAGGTCAGCACCCCACTTGTCCGATTCAGCGCACCTGTTCACAAGAGAATTATCAGAGGGCATCTTTACTGATATTCCGCATCTCTCAAGTGCAGACTTACAGGCGTTTGCAATTTTGATACACTGCACCGCTTCTGTCGTGTTGCCGTATGCGTATGCGTTGTCATACTGACAGCTCGGAGATAAATAAACCTTACTCATTATCAGCACCCCCATTCAGAATGTTGTCCGCTTCCTGCGCTTTTTGGGTGAAGCTGTTGTTTTTCCACCATGCCCAGACAGAACTAATCGCAGTAACAGCGTATGTAGCATACTCTGTCCACTGATCAATATCGACCGCTTCCGTTCTTTTACCAAGAATAACTAAAAGCTGACCGATTAGTGCAATAGCAAGAACTATTGTTCTTACCCAAGTTTGATTTGTTACCCCTTTAAGATTAATATTCTTCATCTTGATTCCTCCTTAACTGTTAATGTGTTTTTCTAAGTCGCTGATGCGGTGATCTGCGACCTTTGCTTTTTCTTCAAGGACGGGAACACGCCGTGCAAAGTTGTTGTGTTCCCTGACTTCTCTCGTCAGCTCCTCGATCTTTTCATCGGTCACAGCCTGAGCTTTTTCAAGGCTGTGCGACATTTTTGCGTTCGACACCAGATTGGATATCACAACGCCTGCGAGAGATAAAATACCTGTTATGAGTGCCGCTATAATCGCTTCCATGTGACACCTCATATCATGCCGAAAATCCCGGCAAGCTTGATGATAACCGCAAAAATCGGAAGCACAACGTTGAATACGACCGCCGAGCCTGCGATATAGATAAAGGTGTCAATAATATTGTTTTTGCCCATTTCGATTCCTCCGTTAATCATATAGCCTCTCTGTGATTATTATAAATTCGGTTTCAGGCTTGTTAGCTTTCTCGGCTTTCGTCGGCTTAAATATAGCTTTTTCGACGTTCGTATTCTAAATCCGCTGTTTGTTTTGCATAATCTCAGGGACGACGATTTGGTGATTATGTAGAAAAAATATTTACGGTTGAAAACCCCGATACCAATGCATTATACTGTTAGAAAACCCGGCAAACAGGCGGATTGTTCAGTTTTCTTGCGAGCCTGTTTGGACGGCGGTTGTTTAAATGATCCGAGGTAAAGAATATGAGCGAATTTTTACTTGGTGCGTCCTACTATCCCGAATGGTGGAGCCGAGACGAATGGGAAAAGGATTTTGAAATGATGGCAGAGCTTGGGCTGAACTGCGTCCGTATGGGCGAGTTCGCATGGAGCTGGTACGAGCCGAGAGAGGGCGAATTTAATTTTGAACCGATGCTGGCGGCCGTTGACTGCGCCGAAAGGCACGGAATCAAGGTCATTATGGGTACATCGACCGCCGTTTGCCCTGCGTGGCTTTATAAGAAATATCCCGAGGTCAAGGGCGGCAATGTTCACGGTCACTACGACTTCGGCGGCAGGAAAGGACAATGCCTTTCAAGTGAAATTTTTTTGCATTATGCGGAGCGCATAACCGAGGAGCAGACAAAGGCTCTCGGCGGTCATCCGAATATCGTCGGCTGGCAGCTTGACAACGAGCCGGGATTTCCGTTCAGCGACTTTGACGCTTGCTGCAGAAAGGGCTTTCAGGAGTGGCTTAGGGAGAAGTACGGCACTATTGACGAGCTGAATAAAGCATGGTTTACGATGATGTGGTCAAACGTCTACAACGATTTTGACGAGATCGACATTCCGGTCAATGCCTGCGAGGGCGGCTGGACGCTTGAAGTTCAGCTCGATTACAGAAAATATTTTTCATTCACCTTTAACCGCCTGCTGAGAATAGAGGCAGGCTATGTCCGCAAAAATTCGCCGGGCAGATTTATCTACACCAACTGGCCGGGAGCGAACTGGTCTGTCAACTGCTTTGAGGGCAGCGAGTACCTTGATCTTGCAGGCTGGGACAACTATGTAGGTCAGCCGAACGGTGATAACTACCGTGTTCAGCTTCGTGCAAGTATGGAGCACAGCTTTGACCGCCGCCTTTCAAACGGAAAAGAAAAATTCCTCGTTGCCGAACAGCTCGGCTACACGGATGCCAACACACCGCCCGAGGTTATTGCGGCTCAGACATGGCTGAATGTTTCGCACGGTGCGTTCGCAACGGTATTTTTTGAGTGGAGAACTCCCAACGGCGGAGCGGAGCAGGAATATGCAAGCGTGCTCGGCAAGGACAGGCAGTTCCGCCCTGAAACCTATCCTGTTATCCGGAAGCTTTCTGCGCAGATCAAGGGCATATATGATGAAATTGACGATGCAAAAACTCCGTCCGACGTTGCGGCGCTCTATTCCTATGAAAACAGCTGGGGAACTCGTGGCTGGGTAGTTGACGGACCGTATGACGAGGAGTTTTTCAACGCATACGGCGGATTTAAAAATTCGCTGAAAACCGATGTTGATGTTATCGGAATTGACGACGACTTCGGAAAATACAAGGCGATCGTTATGCCCAATCACAGGATCACCACTCCCGAACAGGCGGACAGGCTGATAAAATATGTTGAAAACGGCGGCGTTCTGATTATGAATACCGAATGCGGCAACCGTGACGAGTTCAACAAAATGCGTGATCTGCTCGATCCCGGACTTTTCGCCGAGCTTTGCGGAGCTAAGGTTGATTCGAGTATCAGCTCTGACAAGCTGAAAAAACAGACAGGGGAGGACTGCTTCGTTATCTTCCCGAACGGCAAGGCGAGGGCAGGGGAAACGGTCAACCGTCTTGTGCTTGACACAGCCGAGCCTGCGGCAGAATACAGCTGCGGTCTGCTTTCGGGCAAGCCTGCCGTGACTGTTAATAAATACGGCAAAGGCTGCGCCGTCCTCTTTGCTACGGTCGGAAACGACGTATATTTCTACGAAGCTCTTGCGGACTTTGTAAAGGACAGGTTTAATCTTGTACCCTTGCTTGATGCAGACGACGGAATTATTGTTTCATCGAGAGTTAAGGAGGAAAAGACCTTTATTTTCGCCGTAAATATGAAAGACAAGGCAGGCACGGTTCGCCTTGAAAAGCCGATGAAAGATATTATCAGCGGCAGAGAATTTGAAAAAACCGCACGCCTTGAGCCTTACGAAACGATAGTTTTAATATAACAAAAAAGGACTGCCGCTTTAAGCATTTCGGCTTAGCGACAGTCCTTGGATATTATTTGATTATTTTTTTCCTTTGAGGATCGGAGACAGCTTGGGATAGACAATAAATGTTATCGCAACGCTGATAAGTCCCTTTACAAAGGTGAACGGAATATTGAAAATAAGGATCGCTTTCCACAGCGAATCGACGCTCGGCAGAATTGCACGGTACATTCCGAGGATCGCTTCTTCGGGGAGCATCAGCTTGATATAGAGCGGATAAACGAAGAAAAGGTTGACGAAGAAGCACAGAACCGCCATTGCCAAATCGCCTGCCATTGCGCCGATCAGAGCGTACTTGCGATTGTGCTTATGCTTGTAAAACATACCTGCGACAAAGACGAAGATTGCGCCGAGAATGAAGTTGGAAAGCTCACCGACGCCGAAGGTAGAGGTGACAAAAAGATGAATGAGATTTTTGACAAGACACACCGCAACGCCGCAAACCGGACCGAAAGTAAATGAGGTTATCAGAGCAGGCAGTTCGGAAATGTCAAGCTTGATGAAAGCCGGCATAATGGGAATTGAAAACTCCACGAACATAAGCACAGCCGACAGAGCCGACATAATCGCAGTTACGGCGATCATTCTGAGGTTTTTCTTTTTTGTGTTCATAAACAACACCCTTTCAAAATATTTAGTCAGAGTTGTCAACGAACAGCAAAAATCCCGTACAGACACCTGTACGGGACTTGATTTTTCATTCAAGAATACAAATCTTCTCTCATCCGGACTATACCGTCGGCTTCGGAATCTCACCGAATCAACTTTCGCTCACGGGCTTGTGGACACATGATCCCATTACCGTCGGTGGGGAATTTCACCCCGCCCCGAAGACAACTGTTAACTTGACCATATTGTAGCACAGACAGAGAAAAAGTCAATAGGTTTTTTGCGTTTTATTACTTTGAGTCAACAGAAATTATCAACAGAAATTATCTTGAAAAAATATTGACCTTGACGGAAAAAATAAGTATAATAATATAGTTAAAGTGTATCATTATGTAAAGGGGGCGGAACGTTGGACAAATACAAACGTGAACACGGTTTGATAAAGCTGTTGCAGATCGTTTCGATCATCAGCTTTGTTCTTTGCGTTATTTTCATAGTTCTGCTCGTGCTTTCCTATAATGAGGATATACAAAAATGGTATTCGACATATCTTGAATACCTCGCTTCGGCAGAATACAGGGTTGAGCATATGAGCAACAAGTATTCCGTTTTTCTGATAGTTATTTTTCTCTATGCTTTCAAGGCGGTCTTTCCGCTCTATCTCTATCCCGTTTCGGCTCTCTGCGCTGTAATCAGTGCCGTATTTCCGCCTTATTTTTCAATACCGATCACTTTGCTGGGATTGACTGTGCTTTACTCGATCAAGTATTTCTGGGGCACAAGGGCAGGGGCGAACGGAGTGCAGAGCATTTTGCAAAAGAGCGAAACCGTGCGCTACCTTGTTGAGCGTGACGGCAGGGGAAATCCGTGGCTTCTGGCTCTGTTCAGGCTTGTTCCGGGTATTCCCGTCAATCTTGTCAGCAAGCTTTACGGAGCAATGGGATTTAAGTACGAATATTATCTGTTGCTTTCCCTTTTGGGATATTCACCGCTGATAATCTCATACACATTCATCGGACGCAACGTGTTCAATCCTTTGTCAACGGCGTTCCTGTTGCCTTTAATTTTATTGTTCCTGTTAATTGCGATATCCATGCTCGCAATAAGCAAAATAATACAGATCCAGTCCAGGAGGAGGAAAAACAATGGCTGATTCAAAAATTCTGAAAGAAAAACTTGCTTCGTGTGATTATGACGCAAGGCTTAAAGAGGTTTATCTCAGCGACAAGGCTGTTGCCGATCAGAAAGAAAGACTTGCGGTAATTATTGACGAGTATGTCAAGCTTTTCGGTGACAATGAGAATATAGAGCTTTTCAGCGCACCGGGCAGAACCGAGGTCGGCGGAAATCACACCGACCATAACCACGGCAAGGTGCTTGCCGCAAGCGTTGATCTTGATACCGTTGCCGCCGCCGCAAAGAGGGACGACAGCGTGATTGTTGAAAAATCGTTTAACTTTGACGCACTTGAGGTCGATATCTCCGACCTGAATATACATACCGAGGAATTTGGAAAATCTTCGGGACTTATCCGTGGAATGTGCGCCGGCTTTGTCGAGTACGGCTACAAGATCGGCGGCTTCAATGCCGCAAGCATGAGCCGTGTCCTTTCCGGTTCGGGACTTTCTTCCTCGGCCGCTTACGAGGTGCTTATCGGAACTATCCTTAACCACCTTTACAATGACGGCAAGGTTTCTGCGGTCGATATTGCAAAGATTGCCCAGTTTGCCGAGAACAAATATTTCGGAAAGCCCTGCGGACTTATGGATCAGATGGCAAGCTCCGTCGGCAGCTTCATCACGATTGATTTCAAAGATCCCTCCGAGCCGATCATCAAGAAAGTCAATTTTGATTTCGCATCGTGCGGACATGCTCTTTGTATTATTGACACGGGCGGAGATCACGCCGACCTGACCGACGATTATGCGGCTGTCAGAGGTGAGATGGAGCAGGCGGCAGAGGTGTTCGGAAAGAATGTCCTCAGAGATGTGGACGAGACGGAGTTTATGAGAAATATTTCCCTCGTCCGTGAAAAGGTCAACGACCGTGCCGTTCTCAGAGCGATGCATTTCTATGCCGAAAACAAGCGTGCCGAGGCAGAGGTCAAGGCTCTTGAAAGCGGCGATTTCGATGCATTCAAGGAGCTTGTGACCGAAAGCGGCAGATCGTCCTATATGTATAACCAGAATGTTTTCACGACAAAGGACGTTGCTCATCAGGGTGTGTCGCTTGCACTCGCAATGTGCGAATACCTGCTTAAAGGAAAGGGTGCATGGAGAGTTCACGGCGGCGGCTTCGCAGGCACGGTTCAGGCTTTCGTTCCCGTTGATATGCTCGATGATTTCTGTGAAAAGATCGAGGAAGTCTTCTCAAAAGGCTCGTGTCACGTCCTTTCAATCAGACCGTTCGGCGGTATCAAGCTTCTCTAATGCAGAAAAATATGCGTGTAAACTCAAGTTTACACGCTTTTTTTGAAAAAGCTAACCAAAGTTGATAGACAATGATGTCAATCGTTGGTATAATTTAGAGGAAAGGGGCGAACTATATGAATATTTCAGATAAAATTCAGCTTCTCAGGCGTGAAAACGGATGGTCGCAGGACGAGCTTGCGGAAAAGCTCGGAGTGTCACGTCAGTCTGTTTCCAAGTGGGAATCGGGCAAGGCTCTGCCTGATTCGGAAAAGGTGCTTGCTATTGCACAGCTCTTTGATGTTTCGACGGATTTCCTTTTAAAGGACGATATGGAGCCTGTCTTTGAGGAAGCGGCCGAGCCGCAGGAAACTGAGAATTCCGACAAACCGCAGGAGCCTGAAGAAAAAGAAAAAAGAAAGCTTTCGTGGAAAAAGATCGTTGCCCTCGTTGCGGCGGTATGTATTGTCATTGCAGCAGTTGTTCCGCTTGGTTTCGGCGGTTATTCGGCATTTCTCGAAAAAATCAGTGAAGCTCCCGTTCAGTATCCGTACATACTTGTTCACGGTCTCGGAGGCTGGGGACCCGAAGCTCAGATAGATCAGATGTCGCATTACTGGGGAAGCACGACAGGCAGTCTCTCGGAATACCTTAATTCAGAGGGATATAACGTACAGGTTGCCTCGGTAGGTCCTTTCTCAAGCACATGGGACAGAACCTGTGAGCTTTATGCCGAGCTGACAGGAACGAGGGTTGACTACGGCGAGGCTCACAGCAAGGCTCACGGTCACGAAAGATACGGCAGGGAATACACGGAGGAAACAGCACTTGTTGACAACTGGGGCGGCAAGACAAAGAGGGGACAGCGTATAAAGGTCAACCTCATCGGTCACAGCTTCGGCGGCGAAACGGTGCGTCTGCTTGCCTCCCTGATGGCTTACGGTGATGAGGCAGAGAAGGAAGCGACAGGCAACGAGACCTCAGGACTTTTCACAGGCGGAAAGGCAGATTGGGTGAACAGCGTTACAACTCTCTGCTCACCGCACAACGGATCAACTCTTTTTTATGTGGTGGATCAGGGTAAGCTTGTCAGCACGGTTCTGGGGCTTGTCTATGCAGTCAGCGGACTTGCCGATAATACTTCGCTCGGTGATTTCTATGACTTCCGTCTTGAACAGTTCGGCATGAGCGGCGCACAGACTCAAAGTCAGGCTGCCGAGCTTATAAACACCGTTTTCAGCGAGGGAACGGACAATGCCGCTTATGACCTCTCTCCCGACGGAGCACAGGAGCTGAACGGCAAAATCAGGCTTGTAGACAGTGTTTACTATTTCTCCTATTCTTATCTGACAACTCAGGCAAGCCCGCTTACAGGTACTCAGGTTCCGAAAGCTTCGACCTTTCCTGTGCTGATACCTACGGCTTATCTTATGGGCAAATACTCCGAAAACACAAAAACCGATTTTAAAATTGACGAAACATGGCTTCCGAATGACGGACTTGTCAACGTTGTTTCCGCAAGATATCCGATCGGCGACGAATATCAGGAGTATGACGAGGAAAACATCGTAAAGGGCAAGTGGAATGTTATGCCGACTCTGCCCGGAGATCACGGAACAGTCATCGGTCTGAAAGCGGGAGCGGAGGAAACTCACAGCTTCTATGACACGCTTTTCAAGATGATAGATTCTCAGCCGAGAGAAAGAAAGTATTATATTTTTTAACGGAGCAATAGTATGAAAATTTTATTTGAAAATGCAGATATTTTGTTAAGGGATCGGGACAAATTCAGCGTGCTTGAGGACGGATATCTTGCCGTTGACGGCGAAAGGATAAGCTATATCGGCTCGGAAAAGCCGCAGGAGGATTTTGACGTAATCAAGGATATGAGCCGCAGGATAATGATGCCCGGACTTATAAACTGTCACAACCACAGCCCGATGGTGCTTCTCAGGGGAGTGGGAAGCGATCTGCCGCTTCAGCAATGGCTTTTCGACACGGTGTTTCCGATCGAGGACAGGCTCACCGCCGAGGAGATCGGGGCAGGAAGCCGCCTTGCTCTGCTTGAGATGATTGCAGGCGGTACGGTCAGCTTCTCGGATATGTATTTCGAGCCTGAAACAACGATTGAGGCGGTTGCTCAGTCGGGACTCAAGGCGAATATCACACGTCCCGTTCAGTCCTTCGACCCCGATGAAACGCCCGATCAATCCTACAGAATGAAAGAGGCTCTTGAGCTTTACAATAAATACAACAACAGCTTTGACGGCAGAGTGCTGATCGACTTCTGTATTCACGCAGAATACACCTGCACCGAAAGAATAGCAAAAGCTTTCATTGATGAGGTGAACGATCGCAAGGGCAATTTGCATATTCACCTTTCCGAGACGAAAAAGGAGCACGACGAATGTATTGCCAAATACGGCAAAACACCGACAGAATGGTTTAACGATCTCGGCGGCTTTGATTCGTCTGCATTTGCGGCGCACTGCGTTTGGCTTGAAGAAAAAGATATGGAAATTTTCCACCGCAAGAATGTCAGCGTGATCCACAACCCGACAAGCAATATGAAGCTTGCAAGCGGCTTTGCGCCTGTTCAGAAGATGCTTGACAAGGGCATTAACGTTGCTCTCGGTACGGACGGTGCTTCGAGCAACAATAACCTGAATATGTTCGAGGAAATGCATATGGCGGCTGTTGTTCACAACGGCTATGATCTGGACGCAACCGTAATGAACGCCGATACCGTATTGACTATGGCAACGGTAAACGGAGCTAAGGTTCAGCGCAGAGCGGACTGCGGCGAGCTGAAGGTCGGAAACAAGGCGGACATAATCGCCGTTTCGCTCGATAAGCCGCATATGCGTCCTGCCCTTGATAAAAAGGCTCTGCTGACCTATTCGGCACAGGACAGCGATGTTGTTATGACTATGGTTGACGGTAAAATACTCTACGAAAACGGTGAATACAAAACGCTTGATAAAGAGAAGATTTATTACGACATTGATAAAGCGGTCAAAAAACTTTATTCCTGAAAGGACAGTATGAAATGAACAGAGCGGATAACGGATTGGCATTTATGCTCAGATATGAAAATGTGGCTTGGTATGAGGACGGCGAGGTCAGAATACTTGACCGCCGTGTTTATCCGAGAAAGGTTGAGTTTGTGACCTGCAAAGATCATCACGAGGTAACGCAGGCGATAAAGGATATGGTTACTCAGAGCGCAGGACCGTACACGGCGGCGGCAATGGGTATGGCTCTTGCGGCATACGAGTGCAGAGATAAAACCGAAGCCGAGCAGATCGACTATCTGACAGAGGCGGCATATACTATTTCCCACGCCCGTCCGACAACGGTACAGCGTATGACGCTCATCACGGGCGGCTGTCTTGAAGCGGCGAAAAAGGCGATTGCGGCAGGGGAGGATGTCAGCGAAAAGATAGTAGAACACACCGTTGAAGCGAACAATTTAAGATACGGAAAGATCAATCTCATCGCCGAGCATCTTGTGGATATGTTTCCGCAGAACGGCACGGTTATGACGCAGTGCTTCGGTGAAACGATAGTCGGAATGATGCTCAAGGTTGCAAGGAAAAGGGGAAAAAATATCCGAATTTTCTGTCCCGAAACAAGACCGTATTTTCAGGGCGCAAGGCTGACGGCAACTGTCTGTCACGAGATGGGCTTTGACACAACCGTAATCACGGACAATATGCCTGCCTACGTTATGAAAAAAGAAAACGTCGATGTTTTCACATCGGCGGCAGATGTAATATGTATGGACGGTCACGTTGTCAACAAGGTCGGCACGTATCAGATTGCGATCGCCGCCAAGTACACGGGTATTCCGTATTTTGTAACGGGTGCGCCCGACAGGGGACATACGACGATCAACACGGTAAAGATTGAGATGCGTGATCCTGACTTCGTGCTTCAGGCTATGGGAGTTAAGACCGCCGCAGACGGACTGAAAGGCTATTATCCTGCGTTCGATATAACGCCGCCCGAGCTTGTCAGCGGAGTTGTCACCGATACGGGAATTTATACCCCATACGACCTTGAAAGCTACTTCAAAAAGGGTACGATGGGCGAGTTTGAAATGATACTTTAACCCGTAATTTCCGCACTTTTATGTGTTTGATAGAATATGTATTAAAACAAAACGGCTGACAGGGAGAAAAACCTGTCAGCCATGGTGCGGATAACAGGACTTGAACCTGCACATCATAGGATATTGGATCCTAAATCCAACGCGTCTGCCAATTCCGCCATATCCGCAAATATCGTTGCTATTATAGCACTTTTTGATTAAAAGTCAATATATATTTTGTCCCCTCAGAAAACGCAGAGCGAGCTTGAAATGCTTTTGTATTGAGTGACGGATAATGAAATTTTCAGTCAGCAAAAAGCACATTAAGAGCATTTTGATTTTGTTTAAAATGACAGAAAAAACTTCCGCAAAACATTGACGCCTTCTGTGCGGTGCTGTTTATGCGGAAGTTGAAAACAATTTGAGATTAAACGGTGTATTCATTGTTTGAATAGGCGGTTTTAACATTAACTCCGTCTATTCTGCCGATTTTTCCTGCGAGGGAATTTATGATATCCTGAGGAGCGTCGAGAGCAACGCTGATGATATTGATATTATGCTTGGCATAGGGGAGTCCCATTCTGCCGAGAATATACTCACGGTAATCGTGAAGAACTGAATTGAGCTTGTCCGTATTTTCTTTTGATTCGAGTATGATTGCCATTACTGCGACGCGAGTTTTCATAAATAACCTCCGAAATTCTTATTTTTGTACTGTTAGTTTTGTACATAAAAATTATAACACAGAGGAAATAATCAGTCAATATGATTTGCACTATTTGTTAAAATATGTATATTGTTCCCCGGACGATAAAAATGCTTGACAAATGGTAAAAGCGAGGGTAAAATACTATTTGATGAAAACAGGCAAGGTCGTCTGTAAGGTAATCAAAACCAAATAAAAAACGTATAAAGGCAACGGCGTCTTTAAGGGTGATTTATACCCTTAAAGGCGCTTTTGACATTTTAGGAGGAGATTTTTATGTCATACGTTGATGAAGTAATCAAGCAGGTTATCGACCAGAATCCGATGGAGTATGAGTTCCATCAGGCGGTCAAGGAGGTTCTTGAATCTCTCAGACCGGTTATCGAAAAGAACGAGGAGAAGTACCGCAGAGAGGCTCTCCTTGAAAGGCTTGTAAATCCTGAAAGACAGATCAAGTTCCGTGTTCCGTGGATCGACGATAACGGACAGGTACATATCAACACAGGTTACAGAGTTCAGTTCAACAGCGCAATCGGTCCCTACAAGGGCGGTCTGCGTCTGCACCCCTCTGTAAATCTCGGTATTATCAAGTTCCTCGGCTTTGAGCAGATATTTAAAAACTCTCTTACAGGTCTTCCGATCGGCGGCGGTAAGGGCGGCTCCGATTTCAATCCCAAAGGCAAGTCGGATCGTGAGATTATGTCCTTCTGCCAAAGCTTTATGACAGAGCTTTGCAAGTACATCGGTGCCGACACGGATATTCCTGCAGGCGATATCGGAACAGGCTCAAGAGAAATCGGTTTCCTCTTCGGTCAGTATAAGAGAATAAGAAGTCTTTTTGAAGGTGTTCTTACAGGTAAGGGACTTTCCTACGGCGGCTCTCTTGCAAGAACCGAGGCAACGGGTTACGGTCTTCTTTATATCACGGATGAAATGCTCAAGTGCAACGGCATTGATATTGCCGGCAAGACTGTTTCCGTTTCCGGTTCGGGCAACGTTGCGATCTACGCTATCGAGATGGCGGAGAAGCTCGGCGCAAAGGTTATCACAGCTTCCGACTCTACCGGCTGGGTATATGATCCCGACGGAATTGATGTTGCCGCTCTCAAGGAGATCAAGGAAGTCAACAGAGCAAGACTTACAGAGTACAAGAAATACCGTCCGAATTCGGAATATCACGAGGGTAAGGGTGTGTGGTCAAAGAAGACCGATATTGCACTTCCGTGCGCTACTCAGAACGAGCTTGACCTTGAGGACGCAAGAATGCTCGTTGACAACGGCGTAATCGCTGTTGCCGAGGGTGCAAATATGCCCACAACGCTCGACGCAACGGAGCATCTCCAGAAGTCGGGAGTTCTGTTCCTTCCCGGCAAGGCGGCAAATGCCGGCGGTGTTGCAACCTCTGCTCTTGAAATGTCACAGAACTCGGAGCGTTACAGCTGGTCGTTCGACAAGGCAAACTCCACTCTTAAAAATATTATGATCGACATTTTCCATAACATTGACGACGCTGCATCAAGATACGGTCTTGAAAAGGACTATGTTGCAGGCGCAAACATTGCAGGCTTTGAAAAGGTTGCGGACGCAATGATGGCTCAGGGTATTGTATAATTTCTGATTTTATCATATCATACCGTTACAGGAGGTAGCTGAAATGAAATTTACAAAGATGCAGGGACTCGGAAACGATTATGTATATGTATATTCCAAAAAAGAGCCTAAAGATGCAGAGGCGCTTTCGATAAAGCTGTCTGACCGACATTTCGGAATAGGCTCCGACGGTATGATATGGATACTCCCGTCAAGCATAGCCGATTTCAAAATGAGGATATTCAATGCCGACGGAAGCGAAGCGATGATGTGCGGCAACGGCGTCAGATGCGTAGGAAAATACGTTTACGACAAGGGACTGACCGACAAAAAGGTTATCACGGTAGAAACTCTGTCCGGAATAAAAACGCTTGAATTGCAGGCTGTCAAGGGCAAGGTACAGTCTGTTTCGGTAAATATGGGCAAGGCGGAAGCCGGTCTTGTGAACAGAGTCAGGGTTTGTGACAGCGATGTTGAATATATTCCTGTTTCCGTCGGGAATCCGCACGCTGTAATCTTCGTCGATGACATTTCGAAAGCCCGTATCACCGAGGTCGGTCCTGCGATGGAGCATAACGAAAGATTCCCCGACGGAGTGAACGTTGAATTTGTTCAGGCGATCTCCGAAAATAAGCTCAGAATGAGGGTTTGGGAGAGGGGAAGCGGCATTACGATGGCTTGCGGCACAGGATCTTGCGCAACAGTTATGGCCGCCATTTCGATAGGTCTTTGCAGCTACAATAAGGATATCGCCGTTGAGCTTGACGGCGGAACGCTTATAATCAATATATCCGAGGATAATACGGTTACGATGACAGGTCCTGCGGAAATATCCTATGAAGGAGAGGTCAACGTATAATGAAGCCAAACTTGCACTATACGGAATTAAAGGATACATATCTTTTTAACACTATATACAGAAAAACAGACGAATATCTTGCCGCACATCCGGGCGAGAGAGTGTTGAAGCTCGGAGTCGGCGATGTTTCTTATCCTCTTTGCAAAAAGGTTATCGAAGCCTTGCATGAGGCTGTTGATGACCAGTCGAGGATTGAGACCTTCCACGGCTATATGCCCGAACACGGAGCAATGTTTCTGCGTGAAGCGATCTCCAAGTATTATTCCGGCTGGGGAGTTGATGTAACCACCGATGAGATTTTCATCTCAAGCGGTGCGTGCGACGACCTCGGAGACATTCTTGAGATGTTCGACAGGGAAAATACCGTGCTTGTAATCGAACCTGCATATCCGGAATATGTGGACACGAATATACTCTACGGCAGGAAGGTACTGCATCTTCCGGCAGGCGAGGAGGACGGATTTCTTCCTCTGCCGGATGAGAGCATAGACGCAGATATGATTTATATCTGCTCACCGAATAATCCGACAGGCTCGGCGTACACAAGAGAAAAGCTTCAAAAGTGGGTTGATTACGCAAACTCAAAGGGTGCGGTAATTCTCTATGATGCGGCTTACGAAATATTCATCGAGGAGGACGACGTTCCTCACAGCATTTATGAGATAAAGGGTGCCGATACCTGCGCCATCGAGATCTGCTCGTTCTCTAAGACGGCAGGCTTTACAGGCACGAGAGTCGGTTACACCGTAGTTCCGATGAAGCTTGAAAGTATGGGCGTGAGCCTGAATTCAATATGGTCGAGAAACCGTGAAACAAGGACGAACGGTATTTCATACATTCTCCAGAAAGGCGCTTCCGCAGTATTCACTCCGGAGGGACAGGAGCAGATTCACGAGAGCATCTCAATTTACAAGAAGAACGCAAAGGTCATTATGAACGCTCTTGATAAATGCGGCTTCTGGTATGTCGGAGGTAAGAACTCACCGTACGTCTGGATGAAGTGTCCCGGCGGAATGGGAAGCTGGGAGTTCTTTGATTATCTTCTCAACGAGCTTCAGATTGTCGGCACTCCCGGAGTCGGCTTCGGCTCCTGCGGCGAGGGCTTTCTGAGACTTTCCGCTTTCGGTGATCCCGATGATACCGTTGAAGCGGCAAAGAGGATAGTAAGTCATTTCGGCAAATAAATAAATATAGCCTCTCTGAGATAATATCAAAGAGAGGTTTGCTGTTTTATTGCACAGATTATTCTAACTTGATTATTATTGATATTGAAAATGCCCTGATGCTGTATTATAATATATCTCAGCAAATATAAGGAGTAGCTTAAAATTGAGCAAGAATAAGTTTGAAATTGATATGGTGAACGGCTCTATCATGGACAAAATGATTTCATTTGCCCTGCCTTTGATGCTGTCGGGAATTTTACAGCTTCTTTTCAATGCCGTTGATATCATTGTTGTCGGACGTTTCAGCGGAAGTCAGTCGCTTGCCGCCGTAGGCTCGACTTCGTCTTTGATAAATATGCTGACCAATCTTTTTATCGGTATTTCGCTCGGAGCGAATGTGCTTGCCGCCCGTTTTTATGCCGCCGGAAAGCACAAGGAGATGTCGGAAACCGTACATACTGCGATTGCCACGGCATTTGTCAGCGGTGTGATAATGATATTTGTCGGTATTTTACTTTCAAGACCTGCGCTTGAGCTTATGGATACGCCGTCCGATGTTATTGAGCTTTCAACGCTTTATATCCGAATTTATTTCCTCGGTATGCCGTTTTTTATGTTGTATAATTACGGTGCGGCAATTCTGAGAGCCGTCGGTGATACAAAGCGTCCGCTGATCTTCCTTGTGATTTCGGGTGTTGTAAACGCTTGCCTGAATATGCTGCTTGTAATAGTTTTTCATCTCGACGTTGCGGGTGTTGCGATTGCAACAGTTATTTCGCAGGTGATATCCTGCGTGCTTGTTATCGGTTGCCTCTACAAGACCGACGCAGTCTATCGGCTCAGATTCAAAAAACTCAGAATAAATAGGAAATACCTTGTTCAGATTTTCAGAATAGGTATTCCGGCAGGACTTCAAAGCACGCTGATCAGCTTTTCGAATGTGCTGCTGCAGTCCTCTGTCAACTCCTTCGGCTCGATCGCTATGGCAGGCTACACCGCCGCAAATAATATACTGAGCTTCCTTTATATGGCGGCGAATGCCGTGACGCAAGCCTGTATGAGCTTCACCAGCCAGAACTTCGGCGCAAGAAAGCCTAAGCGAATGGACAGGGTTATTATCGACGGAATGATACTTCAGTTTGTAATCTGTCTTATCCTCGGAACGCTTGCGTATGTTTTCGGCAGTCAGATTTCATCAATTTACACGGACAATTCCGATGTAATCAAATGCTCGGTCGAGATACTTGCTCTCACCACCATACCGTATTTCCTGTGCGGAATAATGGATGCATGGCCGGGAATTATCCGAGGTATGGGACGTTCGACCGTTCCCATGATACTGTGCATTATCGGTACAGTCGGAGTAAGAATACTGTGGATATTCTTCTTTTTCCCACATCACAGAACTCTGCGATATCTGTTTATTTCTTATCCGGTTTCATGGATAGCAACGATCATAATGCAGCTCGCTTATTTCTTTATCATCAGAAAAGAGATACACCGTGAGCTTAATGCACCGGAAAAGTATTCACCGATATAAAAATGGGCTGTCGCACTAAGCGACAGCCCATTGATTTTATGGCGATTATTTAAGACCGTTCTTTTCAAGCAGAGCGTTAATTTTCTCGGCAGGATCAAGGAGATCGCTGATCGAGGTGTCGTGGTTAAGAGTGTCGATAATATAAGAAAGATACTTCGACATATCTACCCTGACGTGCCACTCTCTTTTCTGAAGCTCAGGTGTTCCGTAAATAAGATTTGTGGTAAATATACGGTCAATGAGTCCCTCTTCAAAAGCCTTGTCAAATCCGTCAAGTCCGTTGCAGAAAAGTCCGAAAGCGGAGAAGATGAAAATTCTCTTGGCTTTAAGCTCCTTGAGCTTTGTTGCAACCTCAATCATAGATTCACCGGAGGAAATCATATCGTCAACAATGATAACATCCTTGCCCTCGATGTTGTCGCCGAGGAATTCATGGGCGATTATCGGATTTCTTCCGTCAACAATTCTTGAATAATCACGGCGTTTGTAGAACATACCAAGCTCAAGACCGAGAACGGTTGAATAAAAGATACAGCGTGACATTCCGCCCTCGTCGGGGGATATTATCATAATGTGATCCTTATCAATTTTAATATCGGGAATGTTCTTGACGGCTGCTTTAATCATCTGATAGGCGGGGGAGATGCTTTCAAATCCACAAAGGGGAATCGCATTCATAACCCTCGGATCATGAGCGTCAAAGGTGATGAAATTCTCAACACCCATTGAATTCAGCTCCTGAAGCATCATGGCGCAGTCAAGGGATTCACGGCTTGAACGCTTGTGCTGTCTGCCCTCATAGAGCATCGGCATAATAACGGAAACACGCTTTGCCTTGCCCTCGATGGCGCTTATCGCACGCTTGAGGTTTGCATAGTGCTCATCCGGCGACATCGGAACGGTCTGACCGTACATTTTGTAGGTGACGCCGTAGTTGAATACATCGCAGAGAATGTAAATGTCATAGCCTCTGACCGTCTGGTTCAGCGCAGCCTTGCCTTCGCCTGTACCGAAACGGGGAAAGTCCATATTGATGAGATAGGTTGATCTTTCATAGCCTGCGAAAGCAAGGGTATCCTTGTGCTCGCTGTTGCGCTGAAATCTCCACCTGATAAGGTAGTTGTCGATCTTGTTGGCAAGCTCCTCGCATCCGGGAAGGGCAACAATGCCAAGCTGACCTACGGGTATAGTGTTGTAGTTTGGTTCGCTTCTCATTTATACAGTCCGCCTTTCAGAGTTATATGAATATTCTACTATAAAAGCAACTTTTTTTAAAGAGATATAAATGCTTTTTGTCGAAAAATATATTTTGCTTTATTTACTATAATTTGTTAAGTTTACACAAAACTGTGTTCTGCTTTTATTACGGTAAAATAGCTGTTGTTCACCTCGGATATTTTTCGGCTTATTTCGGTAATGATCTCATGTGGAGAATCTTTGAATCCGTAGGGTATTACAACGTCAAAAATCAGGTTGGTGTGCATAGGTCCGTCAACAACTCTGAAATCGTGAATTGACAGCTCCTCGCTTATTCCCTTAACTACCCTCAGCGTCAGCTCTTTAAGCTCAGTCACTCTTTCATTGTTTACCTCAAGAGGATCATAGTGAACTGTAAGCTCAATCCCCATCTCTGCTCCGACCTCTTTTTCAATATTGTCGATAATGTTGTGACCTATCATAACGTCAAGATCGGAGGGCATCTCAACGTGCACCGTTGCAAATACCTGCCCCGGACCGTAGCTGTGAACGATGAGGTCATGAATACCGCTTACATGGTCATAGGAGAGGATTTTATTTTCGATTTCATCAACAAATTCCTTTGTCGGCGGTGTGCCGATAAGAGTGTTGAGCGTGCCCTTGAAGATGTCGAAGCCGGCTTTCAGAACGAAGCAGGCAACAATAATTCCGAGCCAGCCGTCGATGTGAAGCGACGGGAAGAATTTTGAGATAATGAGTGCTATCAGAGTGACGCTCGTTGCCGCAATGTCGCTGAGGCTGTCGGCAACAACCGCACTCATGGCAGGGGAGTCGATTCTTTTACCGAGATTTTTGTTGAAGAATGCAAGCCAGAGCTTGCCGAGAATTGAAACACCGATGATTATTGCGCCTACAAGATTGAAGCGCACGTCCTCGGGCGAACGGATTTTCTGAACGGACTGTATTGCAAGCTCCACACCCATAAACAGAATGATAAAGGAAACTATCATTGCCGTTATGTATTCGATTCTGCCGTGACCGAAGGGATGATCTCTGTCGGCGGGCTTTCCTGCCATCTTGAAGCCGAAAACCGTTACGGCGGACGAGCCTGCGTCCGAAAGGTTATTTACGGCGTCCGCCGTGATTGCAATACTTCCCGTTACCGAGCCGACAAAAAACTTCATCAGGCACAAAAGGACGTTGAGCGCAATGCCGACGCAGCCGCTGAGTATTCCGTATTTTGTGCGAACCTTTGGATCACCCGTATTATTATGATCCTTAATAAAAACTTTAAGTATGAGGTCTGTCATTTAATCACTCTCTTTATTTATCATATGCACGTCAAGCTGATCGTATGGAATATGTATTCCGTTTTTGTCAAAAGCCTTCTTGACCTTTTCCTGCATGCTAAAAAAAGCAGGCCAGTAATCTTCGCTTTTACACCAGACGAAGCAGGCAATGTCAACTCCGCTTGAGCCGTGATTGTATACGCCGACGGTGTACTCAGGCTCCTTGAGCAGAAGCGGCTCGTTTTCCACAACCTTTGCAAGCACCTTCTTGACCTTTTCAATATCGTCGTCATAGCTGACGGTGTAGGTGAGGTCGAGCCTGATCTTGTCCCTTGCCGTGTAGTTGACAAGCGTTGAGGTTGTAATGGTCTGATTCGGAACGACGATAAGCTTGTTGTCGTTTGTCACAAGTGTGGTGTACATGAAACGGATTTCACGCACCTTGCCCTTGACATTGCCGATCTCAACAAAATCTCCGCTCTTGAAAGGCTTGTTGAAAAGTATCTGCACTCCGCTTGCAAGCTGAGAAATGCTGTTTTGAAGTCCGAGACCTGCCGTAATTCCTGCCGCTCCGAGGGCGGTTATAAAGGCATTGACGTGGACTCCGATCTGTTCAAGTGCAATTACGGAAACAATGATTCTCAGAAAGATGACCGTAGACCGCTTTACGAAACGGTACATCGACTTATCGACATTTTTGCTTTCAAGTATCTTTACAATTATATCTCCGGCAAGCTTAGCCAGCCAGAAGCCGATCACCATAACAAGGATAAATGAAATAAGCTTAGGCATGGCGGCCGCCAGCTTTTCCGGAAAATTTTCAAATGTCCATTGTTTTATATTGTTTATTAAAGCATCCATATTTTTCCTCCAAATTAAAAATCTATGCGGAAATACAACAGCAATCCCGCACACGGTGTGATGCGGGATCGGAAAAGACATCTTTTTATTTTATCCTGAATTGCAGGGCAATTCCTCCGAAGCTGACAATATCGCCGTCGTTGACAACAGTCGGTTCCTGTATGCGCTTGTTTTTAATAAATGTGCCGGCGCTTGAATGTGTGTCGGTGATAATCCAGCCTTTTTTATGCTTTGAAATAACTGCGTGAAAACGTGAAACGGAGGAGTAGTTGAGCACAATATCACAGGCCCCGCTTCGTCCGATCGAGGTTTCCCAGCTCGTAATTGTATATTCCTTACCTGTCTGCTCATCGTAAAAATATGCGGGCGTGACCTTAGGCGCACGGCTCGAAAGCAGGTGCTTCACACAGTAAACAACGATGACGATGCACAGGGCAGGAATAAGATATCTGTAAATTTCATTTATCAGCTCTTTCATTGAACCACCCTTACAATCTATACCGTAATTATAAGGTTTGCACAAAAAATTGTCAACATTTTTTTCCTTGAATATTGAGTTTCTTATGATATAATATTCAAAACGGAGGTGTTTTTATAATGAAAAAGACGCAAAGAATTATTGCTGTTCTTTTGACTCTTGCAATGGTTATCGGTTTGTTTACCTTTACGACCGGAGCATTGGAGTCTCAGGAGGAGTGGATAGAGAAAAACTGGTCCGAGCTTGTTGAATCAAAGGGCTCAATTCTTTTGACTCCGGGCGAGGACAACTCGAAAATGAATTTCTCATGGCAGTCGTCATTCAAAAACTTAAAGGCTGAAATTGAAATCGGCACAAATCAGGATTTGAGCGACGCACAAAAACTCAAGGTCAGGAGCAGATTTTATCTTCTCTGCTTTGAGTTTACCCATGAGGCAACCGCATCCGATTTGGAGGCAAACACTACATACTATTACAGATACTATGCCGACAAGGCGTGGAGCGAGGTCTATTCTTTCACAACGGGTACATCCGACAGCACAAGGGTGCTTATGCTGTCCGACGGACAGATAGGACGTTACCGCAAGGGAACTGATGAAGAAATTCTTCAGCACGACACCTACGGCTGGTACAAGACTCTTGAGCTTGCCGAGTCAAAGGGCGGAATCAACTTCATCATTTCAACGGGCGATCAGGTTGAGGATTCATATTCCGAAAAACAGTATTCGCTTATGGAGTCCGCTCCTCAGCTCCGCAGCTATCCTATTGCCGCCTGTGTAGGCAATCACGAATTTTATACATCCAATTACAGCGCACACTACAACAATCCGAACAGAAAGACCGTTGTTCCTTTCAAGGATCCTGCCGGAAACGGATATTATTTCCTTTACAACGATGTTCTTTTTATCGTGCTTGACTCGAACGTTATCGTTCCGTCAACCCACAGAAAGATAATCAAGGCGGCTTGTGAGGCATATCCCGACGCCAAGTGGAGGGTTGTTTCCATGCACCACAGCCCGTACGATGCAAATGCGGCCGAGTATTTCGCAAGCAAGCTCACAAGGTCAACGATTACTCCGTTCTTCGATGAGTTCGGAATCGACCTTTGCGTAAGCGGACACGATCATTACTACTCACGTTCTTATATTGTAAAGAACAACAAGGTGACCGATGACGTTATCTGCGGCGACACATACACCAATCCTAACGGTACTCTTTATATCAGCATCAGCACCGCTTCCGGCTGCAATTACAGCGGAATAGACAGGGACAAGATCGGCGCAGAATGTGACGTATGGCTCCAGAACGAGAAGCCTTCGTATTCGCTTCTTGATATTTCTTCGGATACGCTTACCTTTACCACATATGAAACAGATACCGACTCGGTTGTAGACACGGTTTCTATTGTAAAAGATTAAAATCAGAATAAAAAATGGGGCTGTCGCAATAAGATGAAGAAGCCGTTTTCTTCCGATGACAGGCGTATGTGTATACGTCAAATCGGAAAAAACGGCTAAAAAGAAACATATATTTTCTTATTTTGTTCTAAATAAGAAAACAGAAGACTTGTATCGGTATTAAAAGCCAATACAAGTCTTTTGATTTAATAATTGTTTCTTTTGTTCTTCGCTTAGTGAGACAGTTCCTTTATACGGTTTTAGCAATTTTTTTCGCACACTCACGGCATATTTTCTGACCGTTATACTCAACAAGCTCCTCCGAGCTGTGACAAAAAATACAAGACGGAATGTATTTTTTGATTACTATTTCGTTTCCTCTTGCAAGTATTTCGACCTTGCTTCCTTCTCCCATGATATCGAGCTCTTTCCTGATTTCAATCGGAAGTACGATTCTTCCTGCAATATCGACACTTCTGACTATTCCGACACTTTTCATACTTCGACTCCTTTATTGATTATCCGACCGCAACAAACAGAATTTCCTTATTAACAATATAATACCACTTTATACCAAGGTAGTCAACACATTATTAAAAAAAAGCAACCGCCGAAGCGGTTGCCTTTTCCCTTATAAAATAAAGAAGATTAGCCCTTAGCAACAAGGCCCATAACGAGCTCAATGATCTTATTAAGGATAGCCTGGAAATCAATCTTTGTAATGAGATCGGTTACCTTATCCATAATAGCGTTGATGTCAATAGCGCCGAGAATTGCAGAAAGATCCATTATTGGTTACTCCTTTCCTTATATTTTTGGTAACAGCAAACTGTTATCTATGATTATATTATCATACTTCGGCTGTAATGTCAAGTTTTACAAATGCAATGTTTGGACAAAAGCTCATTATTGAATGTTTACAGTTGTTCCGGAACAGGCTTGTCCTCAAGCTCATGCTCAAATGAGAGCAGGTTGTTACGCTCAAAAAAGCTGTATCTCATTCCGAATGCTTTGCAAATTCCGTCGGCAGGAACATAGAGCTGACCTCTCTGAAGCCGCTTAACTTCGGACGGCATTTCAAAACTGCCGCTTTCGGTAATTACGGTTCTGCTGTTTTCGGTAAATGTCGCCTTGTGGCGGAAAGCCGACACGGTGACAGCGCCCTTGCTCATTTCAACGTCAAAGCCCGTGTATCGGAACATTACGGCAACAGGCACATACCATAATCCGTCAATTTCTTCACAGGTGAGAGTTCTCATACAAAGTCCGAGATCGGCGCCCTTGAACATCAGCCTTGTTGTCCTGAAAACAGGGGCAAGAGCGATGGGATATATAGTGTCGTTTTCCTTGTCGATAACACACTGATCGACCGCCTTGTCACCCTCAAGGTAGGAGGTAAGAGTCAGTTTCTTGCCCTGAACCCTTGCAACAGTATACATCGAAAGCTCCTCCTCATGGGGATAGTATGCACAGTTCCAAAGCTTCGGTGTAACAAGCATATTGGAAGGATTTCGGTGACCGCTTCCCATATTGTAAAACACCGTTCCCTCGGAAGGTCTGTCCCAAAGATTGTCGCCCCGTCTGGGGTAGCTTCGGGAGAAGCAATGCTCGTGTCCGCTGAAAACAACATCAAATTTTTCCATTCCCTCCCGGAGCATCGGATAAGAGTCCTCGCAGGAGAGGCTGGAGCCTTGATAGCAGATAGGGAAGTGGTGCGAGCCGAATTTCCACGTCTTGTCGGTTTTCGCCGTGTCCTCGATAAGCCATTCGTTGACATATTCCGGACCGCTTAATCCTATTGCACAGAAATGTGCGTTGCCGTAGTCAAAGGAATAGTTAGCGGTTTTCCAGTCCTCGGGACCGTTATCGGGATACGATCCGCCGAACTGCTTGCCGAAGTATTCGACCTTTTCGGAATAATATTTGTTTTCGAGGGTGAAATAATTTCCGAATCCCATATCGTCGTGATTGCCGACAGACATCATAAACGGAATATGCTCGATTATACCTTTCATACCGTCGAGAAGACCTGTCCACTGAATATCGGTCTGTCCGCAGTTTGTGTTATCGCCCGCAGTGAGAATAAAGCGCACATCGGGGTGCAGTCTGAGAGCTTCCCGGACAATCTCGTTCAGGACGGAATAATCGGCAGGAGGTTCCGCACCGCCGCCCTGAGTGTCCGAAAGGCAAAGAAACTCAAAGCTCTCAAGGTCGTTTTCCGCTGTTTTGAAATCATATATTTCACTTCTGAAATTATCGTTTCCGCAGGTATATTCGTATTCCTCGCCCGGCTCAAGGGCTTTGATATGTGCCCAAAATATATTGCTGCTGTCCATATCGGAGTCAAAGCGTCCCATGTCCGCATCTGTTCTGAGCCAATCTTTTTCACCCTTTTTTCTGTAAAGAGCATAGCCGCTTTCAATATCGGTGCAGGCTCTCCATGTGACCGTCATGCTTGTCCTTGCATCACCGTTTATCGTCAGCATTATGTGATCGGGATTATTCTGTGATCCTCTGATTTTTTTCCATTCTTCCTTTGTAATCATAACACACCTCCGATTTGAGGTAGATTATAACATATTTTATACGTTGATTCAAGAAAACTGTTGTCAAATTAAAGCAAATAGATTATAATATACACAGAGGGGAAAACGAAAAAAAGGAAGTGTATGATTATGAAAAAAACAATAGTAATATGTGTTTCCGCCATTCTCTGCGTTGCGATGATGTGCGGATCGTTTATCTATGTCGGCAAGGACTTTAACGAAAGCATCAGCAAGCTTATTCCGTCTATCCTTGTTTCCTCAAGGTGGAATGAACAGCAGACCGAGCCTACAACAGCCGCACCCGTTACTGAGCCGACGAGCGAAGCTGCCACCGAGGAAGAAACAACCGAGGCTCAGACTGAGGAGACAACGACAGCCGCCGATGCTCAGAGCACGACCGCTGTGAATAAGACAACGACCAAAAAGGCTACCACAACAACCAAAAAGCCTGTAACGACCACTAAAAAGGTAACCACGACCAAGAAAACAACCACAACCACAAAAAAGGTCACTACAACCACAAAAAAGCAGACCACTGCTCCCGCTAAGCTCACCACGGCACAGATCATAAACAATTACAATGCCGCAATCAACAAGGTAAGAAGCTCCAATGCAGGCTATACCAAGACGAGAAGCACAAAGCTTAATTCGCTTGATGCAGGTGCGCTCGGCAATATGAGCGTTGTTAAGGACGCTGTTTCGGGCTTCCTCGGAGTCGGTGATAAAACATACACAAACTCAAAGGGTAAGAACGAGTTTATGTCAGCCGCCGCACTCAAGTCTGCCGACGTCAAGAGCGCAAGCTACACTCTCAAAAACGGAAAATATACATATACTCTTGTACTTAACAACGGCTCAAGCTCAGCCGATTCAAGCAATAAAAAGAACAGCTCTCCCGTTGACAGAAGCGGTATCCTTGTCGGAACGGGGGATAAAACCGCCTATGACCACAAGTGTGCGGAAAACCTCTATACCGCTATCAACAACACGGACGGTGCATCCGTAAAGTCGATATCCGAGAGTACCTCGAATGTCAAGTGCGTAGCCGTTGTCAACGCTTCAAACGGCAGGCTTGAGAGCCTCAGCGTGTCGTTTGACTTTGCCGTAACGCTCACCAACACAAAATATGTCGTAACGATCAAGAGTGCGGGCGGAACAGCGTCAACGACAGTTAAGTATTCAAACTTTAAGTTCTGAAAAACGATAGGAGACTGAATTATGAAAAGAATTGAAATAGGCGGCGTTATTCCTGCTTCTGCGGTTTCTATGGGCTGTATGAGACTGACCGATGTTAAAAGCAGCGTTGACAGCGTTATAGGTACTGCGTTGGACTGCGGAATTGATTTTTTTGACCACGCCGATATCTACGGCGGCGGAAAATGCGAGGAGCTTTTCGGCGATTATCTTTCCTCACACAAGGATATCCGTGATAAAATAACCGTCCAGACAAAGTGTGCCATAAGAAAGGGCTGCTACGATTTTTCAAAGGAACACATTGTTTCTTCCGTTGAAAACTCACTCAAAAGGCTGAAAACTGACTATGTTGATGTTCTTCTTCTCCACCGTCCCGACACTCTTATGGAGCCTGAGGAGGTTGCGGAAGCCTTTAATCTTCTCGAACGTGAAGGCAAGGTCAGATATTTCGGAGTTTCCAACCACAACCCGTATCAGATAGAACTGCTTAAAACTGCCGTTAAACAGCCTTTGATCGTCAATCAGCTTCAGATGTCGATAACCGAATCGGGCATGATTACCTCGGGACTGAATGTTAATATGAAAAACAGCGAATCACAGATGCATGACGGCGGTCTGCTTGAATACTCACGAATTAAGAATATCACAATTCAGACCTGGTCTCCGTTCCAGAAAGGCTTTTTCAAAGGAGCGTTCATCGGTGATGAGGAATATCCCGAATTGAATAAAAAGCTCTGCGAGCTTGCGGAAAAATACGGAGTCACTCCGACGGGAATTGCCTCGGCATGGATACTTCGTCATCCTGCCCGTATGCAGTTGATATCAGGTTCGATGAACGAATCGAGAATCAAAGAGATCTGCGCCGGAGCGGATATCACCCTGACAAGAGAGGACTGGTATTCCGTCTATCTTGCGGCGGGATATTGCTTACCGTAAATAATAAAAAGCTTGTATCATTGCGGTACAAGCTTTTGTTTTATTTTCTTCCGAGCAGGTAATCGACGCTAACACCGTAAAAATCGGCGAGCTTTATAAGCGTCGAAGCGGTCAATTCTATTACGCCGGTCTCATACTGAGAATAGGTGTTTTGCGAAATGTTCAGCATTGCCGCAATTTCCTTTTGCTTCAGATCCCTGTCTTCCCACAAATTTCTGATGTTTTCATATTACATAATATCACCCGGGTAATATTATGTAATATCTTTTAAACAGATATAATTATTTTAAGGGAAAGTTCGATATATATCAGTTTTGTCAACAGGAAGAAAATCTATTGCCTTATTCCGTCGGAATGACTTATCGGGCAAAAAAATCGGCGCACACGGCGCCGGTTTTTTATTTTCTGATTACCTTAACTGTTTGACTCAGAGTTTTTTCCTGCCATTTCAGTACGTCCGATTTATCATAGCTTTCGGGCGCACTCTGCAAAGCTTTCGCAAGCATACCGCCTTTTATCAGACCGCCGATTATTTTCAGGAAATATTGAGGCTTTTTCATTCCTCTGATAAATTTTTTCAGAAGAACTCCGACATCGGTATTATCTCCTGCTCCGGCAAGATCGTTTGCCTGAATTACTTCGCTTTTGAAAAGGAAGTCAACACCCTCGCCGGGAAGATTCAGCAAAGCGTTTTTTAAGCTCTCGTTTTTGGCCGTTTTTCCGCCGTAAAGGATGTGAAAATCCCTGTTATAGCTCCACAGCGCCCCGGCGGAGAAATCCGATACGTTCCTGATCACCGTATCGGCAAGCAGTTTACCTGCGTTAAGAGAAAGGTCAATTCCCATTCCGTTCATCGGCGTTGTCATAAAGGCGCTGTCTCCGACTGCGGCATAGCCGTCGGCAACCATGAGCGCAAGCGGACGTCGAACGGGAATAACGGCATGATTTCCTCCGTGTATTACTTCTGTTCCGATCCACGGATGAGTTTTTCGGAAATCATCAAGGTGCGCATTAAGCATATCGTTTTTAAGGGGATCGATCCTGCCTATAAGTATATCCACGCTGTCGGGGTTGGTACAGCACCAGGAAAGCCCCTGCTCCCTTGCGTGGCACAGGAAAACCTCAAAAGGAATGTCGGGCATTTTGCTTTCTTCGGTTTTGTTATAATAGGCTCTGAACGCATAAAAAACATCGCCCCGTTCAGGCATTTTTTCAATTCCTAAGCTGTCGGGAAGCTTTGTCCGCAGGGGAGAGAAAGCTCCTGCCGCATCAATTACAAGGTCGGCTTCGATATCGCCGACGGAGGTTTTTATTCCGCAAACCCGGTCGCCTTTAATGATCGGTGCGGTTATTTTTACACCGAAATTCAGCCTGACTCCGCAGTTTTGAGCATATTCAATAAGCATTTCAATCAGGGACTTGCGCCACATTATTTTCTGCCTGTTTTCTTCATTGTAGTGTATGGTTATCCCTGTTTGATAGTCGGGAGAAATGAAGGCGCAGTCTCCTCTGTATCTCCAGATACCGTCGGGAATTGAGTCCTTTTCAATAAGCTCCGTCAGCAAATCAAAGCTGAATCTGTCTTCCCAATCGTGACCTAATTCATCTCCTTGCTTCATTTCATATACAGTAACATCATAGCCTGCCTTTGCAAGCCTTGCGGCTGCGACAAGTCCTCCGTGACCGGCACCTGCGACAATAATATTCATATGCTTTTCCTTTCAATGGCTTTGTTTACAATTTCCCTGAGTCGGAGTATCGACTCTGTTTTTCTCGGATACTGAGAAAAGGTGATCTTTCCGAACTCCTTTTCGATGCAGGCAACCGCATTGTCTTTACCTGTCATTTCGCCGAGCAGCTTCATCGCACGCATATCCTGCAAAGCCTGATAAAAGACCTCGCTTCTGACGGATTCGACAGCACCGTTTTTGTACGGATAAACGGTGAAAGCGTCGCCCGAAGGAAATGCCGTGTCGGCGTCCGTGACCGAAAACGGGTCGATGCTTCGCACGGAAAACTGAGAGTTGTAGAAGTTATAGCCCCATTGTAAAAATCCCTCGATGCCGTACTTGAAAAGCTGAACGCCGATAGCTCTTGTGACCGCAAGCGGCATACCGAAAAATCGGTTGCTGAGCTTGCCGCCCTGACCGCAGCAGTAGTATGTCCACGGGTGCGGGAAGCCTTTTTCGATGAAGGCTTCGATATTTGTTGTGCAGGGTATAGGGTGAGAGATCAAGCCGCTTTCATAGTATTCATAGTCCGAGAGAGCGTCTATTATCGGGAAATCCGAAAGCAAGGGAGCGACGATTTTCTTCGCCTCGGCATAGGAGGCTGTCTGCTCACCGTTAGGCTCGTCCGAGATGTGGAAAAAGGTGTTTTTTTCTATTTTCTCCGATTTTATGACCTTGATAAGCTCAGGGAGAAATGCTTTAAGAAAATCGGAATATTCCTTTGATGCGGCAGGAGTGTCCCAGCCGAAAATCCGCTTCTGTTCGCCGTCAGCGTCGGCAACAACCTTAGGAGCAAATGCCGCACCCCATTGGGTGAAAAGATGAGATATTTCAAAAAATTTGAAGCCGCACCTTTTGGCAAGCCGCACCCAGCGGATAAATTTTTCAAAGCCGAAAGAATATTTCCCTTTGTCAAGTCTTACGTCAACGAGC
Organism: Clostridiaceae bacterium; assembly: GCA_016292785.1. Taxonomy (GTDB): domain Bacteria; phylum Bacillota; class Clostridia; order Oscillospirales; family Acutalibacteraceae; genus CAG-488. Next base: position 51,562 of record JAEDFL010000002.1, read on the forward strand.
TGAACTGTCAGCCTTTCTCCTCCGACAGCGGTGTCAAGCGGCGGAGTGAAAACGGGGGTGAGTATCATATTGACGCCTGTGTGCACGGCGGTTTTCATAAAGCTTTCGGTGAGCGACCAGAAATCCTCGCTGAAAACGGGAACATTGTAGTAGTTTGCTATACCGTCACAATGGAACCATTGGGTGTAGATAAGCTCCTGCTCGGGGAGTACGGCGTCGAGCACTTTAAGCTCAAATGTGTTTGAAGAAGCTTCCTCATTGTCACGAAGTATTTTTATTGTAATTCCGTAATCGCCGGGTTCAATGTCCTTTGGAAGCTCTGCGGTTATCCACAGGGAGTAGTAATTGTAACGCTTTACCGCAAAGGTGCTGTCAATGGGAAACAGCACATCGGGAAAAAGTCCGGCTTCGGTACGCTCGTAACAGTCGCAGTCCGACTTGTAGACGGGCATTTCCGACGGAACATTGCCTACGGCTCTGACGGTTATGTATTGAGCAATCGGAGAATCGACAACAATGTCTGCAAAGAATTTCTCGTCACTCCGATATGCTATCTGGTAGGAAAAGCGTTCGCCCCGGAGAGCCGATCCGCTGTTGATCTCGGTAAGATCGCATTTGCCGTCAAGAAAAACACGCTGAAGCGAGGAAACCTGCTTTGTGATAAATTCCATTACTTTTCACTCCTTCTGTTTTATATCTTATCAAATATAACGTGTTTTGTAAATCATTTTCTTTTGTTTGCGCTCATTATACCGCCGACCGAAGAAAAAAGAGTCATTATCAGCGCCGAAATCCAGCCTGTTGCGGCAATTCCGGTTCGGCTTATTATGGAGGCAATAAGAAAGATTATCAGAAAAGCAGGCGCAGAGCTGACCGCTCCGATCAGAATCCCGTTTTTTCTGAAAGGCTTAACTGCGGTATAGCCGCCGATAAAGCCCGAAATTGCACCGGCAACGAAAATCAGATATTTGAAAACGGTTGAATTTGCGTCGCTTTTCCAGCAGATCAGGGAGCAAACGGCAATAACGGCAAAGAATATAACTACATTTATCAACGAGCCGACAAGCGTTTTGACAGCTACGGTCAAAAAATCGGCGTTTTCCTTGGTCGGCTTTCTGCGTTTATTTTTGGGCATAAAAATCCCTCCTCACAAAAAGATATGAGGAGGGAAAAGCTATTATTACTGATTGCGTTTGATTTTTGAGGTGGTTGTCTTCTCAAATTCCTTGTCAACGATCTCAAACCGTCTGATCGCCTTGTAGCTGACAACCTGAGAGTTGATAGCCTTAACAGCGTCGGAAACCGCCTTGCTGATCTCCTTTTCCGTGATTGCACGGTTGCCGTGAGCCGCTCCGATAGCGGTCAGGTCGGGGAAAATTCTTGCAAAGACGATTGTGTTGCCTCTCTCGTCCTCTGCGCCGGTGACGATACATTCCTTGACCGCCGCCTCACGCAGGAGTAGACTTTCAAGCTCCTCGGGATAGACGTTTTTGCCGTTATGAGTGACAATGACGCTCTTACAGCGCCCGCGAATGTAGTAGTGTCCGTCCTTGTCTACGCTGCCGAGGTCACCCGTGTGGAACCAACCGTCGGGATCAAAGGTTGCCCGTGTCGCTTCGGGATCCTTGTAATAACCGAGCATAACCATCGGTCCTTTAACGCAGATTTCACCGACTCCGTTTTCATCGGGATTGTCAATCTTTGCCTCGACATAGGGGATAGGCTTACCGATAGAATCGTATTTGTTGTCCTTGTCGCTGTTACATATGATGATAGGGGAACATTCCGTCAGTCCGTAGCCTTGGAAAGTTCTGATACCGAAGCGGTTCATATTTTTGATAACATTGGAATCAATTCCTGCCGCTCCGGAAATAATAAGACGGATAGATCCGCCGAAGGCCTTCTTGATTTTGCCGAAAAAGAGGTCTGAAACATCTATTTTGACCGCTCCGGCAACCTTTGCTATTGCGCTGCCGAGAGCGATTTTAGCCGCTCCGCCTTTTTCTTTTTCAATCGCTTTTATAATACGATTATAAAATCTTTCAAGTATCAGCGGCACAACGATAAGGATATTCGGACTGTATTCTTCAAGATTTTTGGTGATGTATCTCAGTCCGTCGCAGAAGCAGATCGTAACTCCGCCGTATATACAGCAAAGGAAGGTTACCGAACATTCATATGTGTGATGAATAGGCAGGAGGGAGAGTATTCTCTCTCCCTTGTTAATCTTTACAAATCCCATGATTGAGCGAACATCGGAACAGATATTATCGGCGCTGAGCATGACTGCCTTTGACATTCCGGTAGTTCCCGAGGTGAACAGGAGAACGGTCAGCTTGTTGCCTTTAACGTCCTTGTCAAAATAGGCGGAATCCCCGGTGCCGATAAGGCGATAGCCGTTATTGAGCAGAAGATCGTAGGACAAGATGCCGTCCTCGTCCTTTGACGAATCCATTGAAATGAGGATAAGTCCTTTCGGAAGCCTGTCACGGTGTTCAAGAAGCTTTTCTCCGAAACGCTCGTCGAAAATAATCGCTTTCGATTCGGAAACGGTGAGTATACTGAGAATATCGTCAAACGGAAGCTCCTTGTCTGTGGGAACAACAACGCCGACTCCGCTTCCGACGGCGAGATAGCTTGTACACCATTTGTAGCTGTTAGCTCCCGCAACAGCGACCTTACAGCCGTCAAGACCGAGGTCAAGAAGCGCAGTTCCGAGAGCCTCAACATCGGCCTTGAACCTTGTATAGCTGATATCGAGGATCTGTCCTATCTTATTTTTAACCTTGAAGGCAGGCGAGTTGCCGTAGAGAGCCTCGCTCTGCTCAAGCAATTTTCTGAAATTATGAAATTCTCTTACTTCATACAAAGGCTTATTCATTTTTTTCACTCTTATTTTCACCCTTCAATTAGTTTTTCTACTGCCGCAAGCTTTACGCAGATGCAGAGCAGTTCAACAGCTTTCCGAAGCTCGTCAACATCGGGGTAGGAGGGGGCAATTCTGATATTGCTGTCGTCGGGATCAATGCCGTAGGGATAGGTTGCGCCGACCGTTGTGAGGGTAAGTCCTGCATCCTTGCAGAGCTGACCTACTCTTTTGGCACAGCCTTTCATTACGAAAAGGCTGACAAAATAACCGCCGTTCGGTTTCCTCCAGCTTGCAATTCCCGTTCCGTCAAACGCTTCCGCAAAGCCGTCTGTTACAGCGTCAAACTTAGGCTTGAGGATAGCGGCATGCTTTTTCATATGAGCCTTAATTCCGTCAAAATCCTTGAAATATCTTGCGTGTCTGAGCTGATTTACCTTGTCGTTGGAAATTATCTGAACGCTCATTCTGTCCTTGATATCGGCAATGTTTTTGTCCGAAGCAGCAATTGCGGAAATTCCGCCGCCTGCATAGCTGATCTTTGACGTGGAAATGACCTCGATAAACATATCCTCACTGCCGCATTTCTTCGCCTCGTCGAAAATATTGAGAAGCTCATCGGGCGTGTCGCTGAGGTCGTGTACTATATAGGCGTTGTCCCAGATTACCCTGAAATCCTTTGCGGCAGGCTTCAATGCGGCAAATCTGCGGACTACCTCGTCGGAGAATGTGATACCGTCGGGATTTGAATACTTTGGCACACAGAAAAGTCCCTTGACCTTTTCGTCCTTGATATATTCCTCAATGCTGTCCATATCGGGGCCGTCGGCGTTCATTTTGATGTTGATCATCTTGATGCCGAAATGCTCAAGTATCTTGAAATGCCTGTCATATCCGGGGCAGGGGCAGAGAAATTTAATTTCACCCTGCTTTATCCACGGCTCGCCGCCGCATCCGAAGATCATACACTGAGCTATATAATCGTACATGAGAGTGAGGCTCGCAACTCCGCCGACAATGACGTTCTTCTCGTCCACGCCCATAATCTCAGCCATAAGTCTGCGACATTCGGGAATACCCGTGAGTCCGCCGTAGTTTCTTGTTTCCATACCGTCGGACGAGTTTTTATCACTTGACGAATTGACGATATCAAGAATACCGTCACAAAGGTCAAGCTGAGCCTTGTTCGGCTTTCCTCTTGACATATCGAGCTTGAGACCTTTTGCTTTGAAAGCCTCGTACCGGGCTTCAAGCTCAGTTTTCATTTCAGATAATTCCTGTTTTGATAAATTCTTATATTCCATTGTTTCCTCCAAAAGCAAAGGGCACATTAGCGTCCGCCGAAAAGGGCGAGTGCCTGAGTACCCCTTACACCGATATCCATCGGATCTGTTATTATGCTGTCACGGCTTCTTCTTTTTTATCCATATATTTTGCGATAAATTCTTTTACCTTTTCCTCGTATTCATCTTTAGCGTTGTAATAGCTGAATGCGTGGACGGTATTCGGCACCCAAAGACAGTCTTTGGGTACGGGACAGGCATCATAAAGCATCTTTCCGTATTCAAACGGAACATAGGTGTCCTCCTCGCCGTGAATGAAGAGAACGGGATTCTTTGCCTTGTCCATATTTTTTAGCGGATCGCTCTCGCTGAAGAAATAACCCGCCTTTAATTTGCTGAAAACGCTGCCGAGCTTGACGATCGGCATAAATTTGAAGCCGATAAGACCCTTGAGCGTGTTGTTCATAACCGCCTCTGCGTTAATGAAGCCGCAGTCCTCGATTATGAGCTTGACCTGATCGGGCGGCGACATCTCGTTGCAGTTCATAACCGTAGCGGCGCCCATTGAAATACCGTGAAGGATAATTTCAATATCCTCTCCGAAGCGGTTGATGAGATAGTCCACCCAAAGCAGGATGTTTTTAGCGTCAAACGAGCCGAAGCCTATGTACTCTCCCTCGCTTCTGCCGTGACCTGTCAGGTCGGGAAGAAGATAGTTATATCCGAGGTCGTAGTGATAGAACGGCATCATATGGCTGAATTCGTCGGGACCGTTGCATTTGTAGCCGTGAACGCAGATGACAAAGCGATTTGTCGGCTTCTCGGCAGGAAGAAACCAAGCCTTCATATTAAGCCCCGTGACGCTCTTTATCGTCAGATCCTCAGGATCAAGATCGTAAAGACGTTGGTTGTTCTGACGTCTTATCTCGTCACGCTTAATATAAGTTTCACGGGTTTCGGGGTTCTTCTTCTTTGCGGGATCGGGACGCTTGATTGCGTAGTCACAGGCATAGTTCGCCGCAGCCAGAGCTGCCGCAACAACCCCAAGACTGATTTTGAGCACCGTATTCTTCTTTTTCATATTTATCATCTCGCTTAGTTATTTTTTTCTCCGAGGAGTTTAGCAAGCTCATCCATGAAAGTATTTATGTCCTTAAACTGTCTGTAAACCGAGGCGAAGCGGACATAGGCGACCTCGTCGGTATCCTTGAGCTTATCCATGGCAAGCTCTCCGATATGGATAGATGTTACCTCACGGTCGAGAGAATTTTGGAGAGTTGTTTCAATCTCGTCAACTATCTTTTCGATAGTTTCAATGGAAACGGGACGTTTCTCACAAGCTCTGAGCAGACCGTTGAAAAGCTTGTTGCGGTCAAAGGATTCTCTTGACTTGTCTTTTTTAACAACGATGATGGGAACGCTTTCAATGATTTCATAGGTGGTAAATCTTTTTGAGCAGTTCATACATTCTCGTCTTCTGCGAATTCTTTCACCCTCGTCTGTGGGACGGGAATCAATAACCTTGCTTTCGGAATAGCCGCAAAACGGACATTTCATTGAAGATCACATCCAATTTTGTAAATATTTCTTGTATTATACCATAGTTCATTTCAATATTTCAACAAAATATTACACTTTTTCGGTCATAATTCAAGAATTGATTGATTTTTGCCGCTCAATAGTCTATAATTGGAAAAAAAGTAACCGGAGGAATTACAATGAAGGACATTAACAGGGGTGCTTTCCCCACAATGATAACACCGTATCACGATGACAACACGGTAGATTATGATGCGGTAAGGAAGATCACCGAGTGGTACATAAAAGAGGGCTGTACGGGTATTTTTGCCGTTTGCCAGTCGAGTGAGATGATTTATCTTTCTCTTGAGGAAAAGGTCAGGATTGCAAAGACCGTCGTTGAGACTGTTAAAGCGAGCGGAAAGAATGTTTCCGTTGTCGCTTCGGGACACACCTCGGACGATATGAACGCTCAGATTGAGGAAATGACGGCAATGGCTCAGACGGGTGTTGACGCTATCGTATGGGTAAGCAACCGACTTGATCTTCACAATGACGGCGACGATGTCTGGATAAAGAATGCTCAGTATCTTCTCTCCAAGCTTCCCGAGGATATTGCGATCGGCATTTACGAGTGTCCGTTCCCGTATAAGAGACTGCTCACCCCGAAGATCCTCGACTGGTGCATTTCGACGGGCAGATTTACCTTTATCAAGGATACCTGCTGTGATCCCGATATGCTTCTTGCAAGGCTTGAACAGCTCAACGGCACAGGCGTTAAGCTCTACAACGCCAATTCCCAGACTCTTCTTTACACCCTGCAAAACGGGGGTGCAGGCTTTTCGGGAATAATGGGTAACTTCCACCCTGATCTTTATGCGTGGCTGTGCGAGAATTATGACAAGGAGCCTGAAAAAGCTCAGCAGGTGCAGAACTTCATCGGACTTGCGGCCTTTACCGAGTCGCTTGCCTATCCGCTGACCGCAAAGTATCATATGAATACCGTCGGCGTCCCGATGAGCCTCTGGTCACGTTCGAGAGATCATAAGCAGTTCACGAAGTATCAGAGAATGATAGTTGACGATATGATTAAGGCGGAAAATGATATCCGTGCAATTATAAAATAAAATCAAACGCAAAGCTCAGACCATCAAATGAGCTTTGCGTTTCCTTTATATTCTGTTAAGGTAATCAAGCCATTGACGGCTGATACTTTCAATCGAATGGGTTTTCAACAGCTTCCTGCCGTTTTCTGAAAGTTTTCGTGAAAATTCGGGATCTTCAATAATTCTGAGCATCGCCTGACTGAGCTGTTCGCCGTTGCCGACGTCAATCAGAATACCGCTTTCGCCGTCCTCAATAAGCTCGTCGGGTCCCATTTCACAGCGTGTCGAAACGCAGGGGACACCCATTGCAAGAGCTTCGAGCAGAGCGTTCGGCATACCCTCAAAATCGGACGAAAGGACGAAAACCGAAGCATGGTTTACAAATTTCACAGCCTGCGGATCAGTTCCTGCAAGGATTATTCTGCCGCTGAGACCGAGGCTGTCTATCTGACCTTGCAATGCGTCTTTTTCTTCGCCCTCGCCGAAAATAAACAGCGTATAGTCGGGAATTTTGTCCGCAATGCTTGCAAACGAGTCGATCAGCATATCAAAGCGTTTCAGCTTTATCAGCCTGCCCGTGGCGCAGATAATCTTTTTACGCTCGGCGGGAGGGGAAAGGGAATAAACCGTTTCATTGAAGATTGCGTTCGGGATGATTATGTCCCGATCGCTTTTTTTACCTCCGAAAAATCCGGCGGCTCTGCGAGTCTGAAAAACATAACCGTCCGTGAAGTAATAGAACAGCTTTCTAAGAAAGGTGTTTATCTTCGACGCCTTGTAGCGATAAGGATTGCTTCGTTCCGTTCCGACGGATTTCGTCTTTGTAAACACCGTTGCAAGCACGGCATACCATGTCATTGCAAAGCTCATACCGATCAGAACATCAAGTCTGAGCGATTTTGTGAGCTTTCTGATTTTCATCATTCTTCCGATCGAGCCGAAAAGCCGTTTGAAAGAAGCGGACTGTTCGATTTCTCCGAGGTCGGCGGAGTGAACGCTGACCTCATCTTCAAGCGGATAGAAGCTGTCCGTTCCCTTGAAAGTTATAATGTCCACATCGTTACCGTGGAGCGCAAAATAATTCGCAAGTGATACGGTCGCTCTTTCCGCTCCGCCCGAGGAAAGATCTTTTATCAAAAATCCGATTTTCATTTAATCACCGAACCGTTAATGGTTTATTTTATCAAAAACACGAGTGCGTTCCAGTCCGAGGAAAAGAAGCAGACCGAGCGTGTAGCATACAACAACCTCGCCGAGAGCGACGCCCGAAGCGCAGGAGAAAAATCCCACGATACCGGCTTGTTCGGGAGTGAACATCATTATTTCCGCTCCGATTATAATTCCGTTGAACAATGTCGGAAAGATGAGAGAGAGCAGGGGAATGTTCTTAAACCTGATGTTTCTTGTAAGCCTTGTCATCAATGCCGCAAGCAGAGTTGCGAGCGTACCGAGGACAATGTCAATCGGTCCGAAAGGACTGCCGATATTGGCTATCACGCATCCGATTGAAAGACCGGGGATAGCCGCCGGAGTGAACACCGGCAGAATTGTCAGCGCCTCGGAAATTCTGAACTGTGTCGCACCGAAAGAAAGCGGCGCAACGGCGTAGGTCAGCGCTGCGTACAAAGCCGCTATCAGCGCACCCTGCACGGTGTAAACCGTGCCTTTTTTCATCTTCTTCATTTTTTTAGCTCCTTAGTTTTATTTTAAGTCAGGATGGTTTCGAACTGACTTTTTGACGTTATCAGTCAAAGATGGCGCAAAGATCTTTTATCGAGTTTACGCACACGTCGGCTTTGATATCCGACTTTTCGTATATTTCGGGGGTTGTAACTCCCGTAAGAACGCAGGCGGTTTTCATACCGTGACGAACGCCGAGCGCAATATCCGCCGCAAGCGAATCTCCGATGAAGCATATCTCGTCACGGCGGCAATTCAGAAGCTCGGTCAGATAGTCTGCGGTGTAGACCTCGGGCTTACCCATTATGAGCGGCTCAACTCCCGTGCAGGTTGAGAATAATGCCATCATAGAGCCTGCGTCGGGCATATAGTCGTCGCCCATCGGCGCTTTGATGTCGGGGTGGGTGACGATGAATTTTGCACCCTTTATAATATAGTTACAGCCTTTTCGTATTTTGTCGTAGTTAAGCGTGTCGTCCAGACCGAGGACGACAATGTCGGGCATACCGTAGGTGAGGGGGATGCCCGATTTTTCAAAATCGTATAAAAGTCGGCTGTTGCCGATGAGATATACGGATTTTCCCGGATAGTTTTTCTTGATATAGTTTATTGCAACATGGGTTGAAACGATAATCTTTTCCTCGGGAACGGGGAAACCCATTCTGACAAGCTTTTCAAGGCAGACCTTTGAATTGTTCGAGGAATTATTTGTCAGGAAGTAAAAATCCTTTCCGTTCTCCCGGACAAGGCGAAAGAACTCCTTTGCCCCGTCAATCAGGTCGTTGCCGAGGTAGACCGTTCCGTCAAGGTCGGCAACATAATATTTTACGTTTTTGAATATTTCTTTATCGAGCATAACTATCCTCTTTCGGGAAAAATATAGCTGTTAGATTATATCACACAATTCATTCTTCCGCAACTCAAATGGCAAAATAAATCACATTTTATTTCCGAAAAATCAAAAATCCCGAAGCGGCAAGGCTCTGTCGGTTCGGGATTAGACGCTTAACCTTTATTTGGTTTTTTTGATCGCAAACAATTTGTTCGAGTTCCTTTATTATCGTATCGTAATTTTGCTTCAAATGCGGCTTGATACATTTTTCACAGCTTTTAACGCCGCTCGGAAGATAATGGATACTGCCGCCGCACTTGTCACCGAGGGCATACAGCGGACAGTAGCAGAACAGACAGTTGAAATCTTCCGTATTTTCAATTTTGTGGCAGGGGAAATACTCACATTCCCTGTTCTGAAAAAACTTGTAGCTGTTCATAACTTTAACCCGTAGCATGAAACCTTTTGTTCAAGCATTGCCTTTTAGTGTATTTATGTAATACCGGAAGAACCGAAAAAAGTAAATATAAATTCTGAAAAAGACGATACCTTGCAGGGCAAAGCCGAGAAAACAGGAGGAGATATTATTGAGATCTTATTGCCGCATTAAGGTTTTTATCAGGCATAATGAGGCTTATTCTGAGCTAAAATAGAGATGTAAAGGCTGTTTCGGAAAACAATGTTATAACCGTGAACGACAAAAAGTTATTATTTTCGACAAAATTCGATAAAAAATGAGTTTTTTCGATGATTTTTACTGTACTTTTGGAAATTGATATGTTAAAATAACAATAGCAGAAAATGACAGAAAACGGAGGAGACAAATGAGATGAGCAGTACGAACAACCCGTCACTGGGCGAAAAGCTGTTAAGGCTTAGAAAAGAGATGAAAATGACTCAGGATGATGTTGCAAAAATTCTCGGAATGAGCAGGACGTCATTTTCAAAATATGAGAACGGCAATTCGGCTCCGCCGCTTCAGGTGCTGAGGAAAATTGCGGCTATCTACAATGTCGGTCTTGAGTATCTTATTTTTGATGAAAACACTTCGATCAGGCTGAACGACTCACAGAGTGAAGATGAAAACACCTCGTCCGTGTCCGTTTCAAAGATAACGGAGCTTCGCCCTGTTGAGAAGCAGATAATAGGAAAGTACCGCATTCTCACCGATGAGGAAAAGAAAAAGTTTGTTGAGAAGCTGTTTCCCGGATATGACGAGCAAATATAATTTTGAATAGATTGAAAGAGTTCGGTTGTACGCCGGACTCTTTTTGCTATAGTTTTATACTGATATCGTCAAACAACTTTGCAAATAAAAACAGCGTCACCTTTTAGGCAACGCTGAAAATAGATATTTTTTTTGATCAAAGTGTTTTTGTTAAATATTGTCTCAGCAGATCTTGTTCAGCAGCAGGATATAGCAGGCTCGTATCGTGCGCGGTCCTGCCAGTCCGTCAACCTCAATCCGTGCGGCGGTCTGTACCTGCCTGGTTGCCACTTCCGTGCCGTCGCCGAAGATGTTGTTGTCATCTACGCCCTGAGTTATTATTTTTGCCTTTCTCAGGGACAGCAAAAGCTGTTTATAGGCGTAAACTCCCTCGTTTGCGTCGCCTTTTTGGAAATAACCTCTTGTCATATCATTGCCTCCGATATATTGCGGTTCTGATTTTTTGTGTCTTATAAGCTCAGGATAATTAACGTATCCGTAGTTGAGATCGGTATATCCGTTTATTCCGTTTACGATGCCCGTTGATGTGTACTGCCATATTCCGTAGGGCTTGTTATAGGTGTTTACATCGTTGTATTCGGCTACCCATTTTGATTTTGTGTCGTACCACGGATCGGTCAGCCTTGTCTGGAACCAGTACACGCTGGCATAAATTCCGGGCCAGAAACCGGCATCTTTAATTCCGTTAACAAAGAGCTTTGCTATTCTGAGAATAGTATCATCTGATTGACTGCCGATGGTTGCATCGTCTTCAAGATCGTAATACACGGGGTAGAGCGGTTTTTTATCTCCGAGTATTCTCAGACAGTTTGCAAGCTCCCTTCTTGCGTCTGCTTCACTCCTTGCATAGCAGAAATAGTATGCGCCCCAGGGGATACCGACTCTTTCACATTCCCTGACATTTCGCTCAAAGGAGGTGTCAACGCCGCTGTTGCCGAAACCGCAGCGAAGAATTGCAAATTCAATTCCGTTCGCCTTGACCTTATCCCAGTCGATAGTACCTTGCCAGTAGGATACGTCTATGCCGTCAGTTGCCATCGCTTTTTTCTCCTTTCATTATTTTATCGGCTTTCTGTGCCGCCGCGGTAAAGCTGTTGTTCTTCCACCATGACCATACGGAGCCTATCACGGTCAGAGCATAGGTCACATATTCCTGCCATTGATCCGAATCGAGCAATCCGTTTTTCTTCCCGAGGATAACGCAGAGCTGACCTGCCAGAGCAAGCAGCAGTATGACCGTTCTTGCCCATGTCTGTACCGAAACTCCTTTTATATTTATTTTTTTCATAATATGATCCCGCCTTTCTGTTCGGAATAAGCTGATTGTATATCGGATAAACTTTTTGATACGGTACTTCGGCTTTTTCCGATGTTTCAAGACAAACGGCGTCCTTTTATCACTTCGGCGGCATTATATACTATGCAGTAACGCTTTAAATAATGACAGATGTTGACATTGCTGTATACGGGGTGGTATAATCAATAAAAAATTCAAAGGAGTATTTATTATGCGTTTCGGAATGTGTATGGGTGTTGAAAGCCCTGAATATATTAAGCTCATCAAAGATTCGGGCTATGATTATGTCGAGTGCGGCTTTGGCGGTCTTTCAAGGGCGGACGAGGAGGTCTTTGAAAGCTTCAAGGCGGCTCTTGTTGAGAACGGTATGAAATGCGAGGCGGCAAACAGCTTCTTCCCCGGAGATTATCCGATCATAAACCATGATTATAAGTGCAAGGAGTACAGCGATTTTATTGAAAAAGGTATGGCAAGAGGCAAGGAGATCGGAATGAAATTTGTCGTATTCGGATCGGGCAATGCCAGAAAAGTACCGGAGGGAACGAGCTATGCCGAGGGCTTGCGTCAGCTCGGAGATTTTCTCGGAAGCGTAGTTTCCCCGATTGCGGAAAAATACGGCATAAATGTGGTTGTTGAGCCGCTCAGGAAAAATGAAAGCAATATCATCAACACCGTCAAGGAGGGTACGGCTCTTGCCGTCCTTTCGGGAAAGGACAATATCGCCTGTCTTGCCGATCTTTATCATATGGTCAAGGACGACAACGAGGATATAAGACAGCTCAAGGGCTCGATCCGTCATGCTCATATTTCCAACCCGACCGAGAGGGACGGAATAACAAGAGGTTTCCCGAAAAGTCTCGATGAGTTTGATTACAAGGGCTTCATCGACGCCCTCGAATATGCAGGCTGTGAACGCTGTTCGGTTGAGGCGAGATGCACCGATTATCCCATTGACGTTGCCGAGACGGGAAAGCTTCTCAGTCAGCTCAAATAATCCGAAAAGAACAAAAAATATGACTGCAAGTCCGGAATGAAGCGGCTTGCAGTCATTTTTCTGTCAATTTTTATTTTTCGGCTCAGGCATTTGGAGAGCCGGATAAAGTGTGATTAAAACTTACTTATTGATCCGACCGAATACTGAAGAATCTTTAATGCGTCGGAGGAGTTGATCTTGTTGTCCCTGTTGACGTCTGCGAGGGTTTTCTGTTCGGAGGTGAGCGTAACGCTGCCGACCGAGGACTGGAGCACAAGCAGAGCGTCCGAGGAATTTATCTTGCCGTCCTTGTTGACGTCGCCCGTGCTTGCAGAGGAGGCGACCTTGAATTTCAGCACGGCCTTTGAACAGTCGAAATGCTGATCGTCTGAATACATCAGCTTATCACCGAGCATATCCGAGGTGAGATAAATCGAGCTGTAAAAATAACCCGTTTTGTATTCCGATGTTCTCATCGACTCGATCGGGAGTATGATCTCTCCCGTTGTTCCCGGCTGAGCGGAGGACGAAACATCAAAGGTTATCGTGATAAGATCCTCGTTGAGATTTCCGACCGCCGTTGTCGTCGCCATAACGTTCGGAGTCATTGTAACTCTGAGGAACTGATGATTCTTTTTAAATTCGGCGAGCTTGTCTGCGCTGTAATTCGGCCAGCCGAGATTTCTGTTGCCTGCGGATACCTTCTCCCAATCAACGAAGGTTGAGTAGGTCTTTCCGCAAACTCCGTAGAGCTTGCCGCTCTTGTTAAATTCTCCGCTCGAAGCCTTTGAAAAGACGTCGTTCGAGTAGAAGATCTGGAAACAGGTGGGGCCGGTGTAATAATTGTTGGAAAGGTGAAGCGTGACCCTTACCTTGTCTCCCGGCTTTACGCTGATTGTTGTGCCGGAGCTGTACGATGTGCCGTTCACGTTTCCCGTCATCGACCATGCTGCGTTGTAGCTTGTCTTAGCTCCCGCAAAAACAAGACAGCACGATAAGGTCAGAATGACCGAAAGAAGAATACTAATAAACTTTTTCATGGGTATCATCCTTTCATCGCATTATCAGTGCAGTAACGAAACCTGCGATCGACGCTGCAAGAACTGCGGCGGACGCTATGATTCCGAGAATGCCTTTGAGATTGTTGTCCGCCTCCTTCTCTGCGGCGGATTCCTCCTGCGTGTTTCCGATGCGTTCGTAGTCGCAGAGGACAGTCAGAAGCTTGTCAACGCAAACCCTTGTAAGCTCCTTTTCACTCTCTCCGTCCTCAACGGGAACGATATAGGTTTTTGTACCCTCCTCATTTGCAACGGCTATGCAGACGCAAAGAGCGTCGCCGTCGGAAAGGGCAAAGGGCTCGGATATGTATGCGCCGAGCTGAGTGTGGTTGTTGTCACGGACAGTCCTTGCGGCTTCTATTGCGTGAGTTTTAATATCGCCGTCCTGCGGAAGCTCATAGTTCATATCAACGACAAAGACAGAGGAGTCCTTCTTTGTGAGAAATGCCGTGAGATAGTCCGAAGCGTCATTTCCTGCAACGGCAACTCTTACCGAGTCCTTGTCGAGCTTGGAGACCGTCCTTGCAATGAGAGCTCTGTGACGGTTTTTCAGCGCATTTGCGGCAACGAGAGGCTCACTGAATTGAGCAAAATAATCATAAAGCGAGCCTAAAAGGATCTGCTGAGCCTTTTCGTCCTCTACGGGCATATAGATGATATGCTGACCGCCGGAGGTGAGAGTGAATCCGCAGTTTATGTAATCGTCCGTAGGAAGAACGGTTGCTCCCTCGGGATAGGTGATGTTTGCCGTGTAGATATTCGGCTTGATTTTTTTTGCGTCAAGTCTGTTTTTGAGCATTCCCGCAATCTCGTCGTTCTCCTCGGTCTTTATGTCGAGAGCGGCGCAAAGAAGCCTTTTTGTTGCGTTATACATTGTGGACTGTACGGCGACAAGCACGATGTCGGCGGCAAGCAGGCTCTTGGAGATCGCAACGAGCATTCTTTTCTGAGAAGTGAAATCGGAAAATCCGTTACATTCGGGAAAAAAATCCTTGACGCAGGATAGTATTTTCTGCTTTCCGTTTTCAGCCTCCTGTGAGTCCTGATTGCAAAGTGAGAAGAGTTTTATATCCATTGTTTTGCACCTCTGTATATATAAAAAACTGATTGTTATTCAAGGGTAAATCTTTTGGCGTCAACAAAGGGGTTGTCAATACCGTTTGCATCGTACCATGCCTGAGGGAATTTTTGATTTTCGTTTTCTTTGGCGGCGGAAACGTCAACCTCCTCACTTTCGCCGTCCCTGACACGTCTTGCCATCACGACAAAGCGTGAATCCTCAAATTCATAACAGCAGGTTGAAAGGGTGAGTATCTTGTCGCCGGGTTTAATGTCAACGCTGTCATTGGTGTAATAAGACCGTGACTTGACATCGGCAATAAATTCATTGAACTTTTCGTCGGACGGGAAGTTGATCGTGCGGTAGGGGAAGGTGTAGCCGTTGTCCTGAGAATCATAGATATTTATGATAAATGCGGCGAAGACCTTCCACGTTCCGTCCTCGTAGATCGTGTTGAATTTCAGCGTGGGATAATCCTTGTAGTTTTCGATGTCCTGATAATAATTCAGGTGACCGAAGATCTGACCGTCACGCATCTTGTGACCGTAAATGATCGTGTTTGTGTCAAGCTCGTCCAGCTTGTTTCTGTAATCAACAAAAAGCGTACCATAGATCGAATACTCTCCGTTGAAATTTGTACTCAGATAGGTATCGTTATCCTCGCACTGAACAACCTTCATATCCTCGTCTTCGAGCAGGGGAATCCTGATAAGTCCGACAAAATCGCTGTTCTGCTGCAGAAGCTCCTTGTATTTTGCGAGAACATGCTTCGACTTGTTTGCAAGCATCGTGGTCTGAGTGTCGCTCTCATCAATGGAGGGAGTCTCGGCTGCGGATTTGTTCTTGTAAGGCTCAACTATATAGTATTTTATAAGATAAGCCGAACAGGAAATAAAGCAAATAACCGACAGTCCGAGCAACACTTTCCTGAGTAAGGACAGGATTGAAGTTTTTATCTCTTTTTTGCTCATTTTATTATTCCTCTTGCCTTCAGCTTATTCGTCCGGAGTGAAAACGCTTGAAACATCCTCGTCGCTGTTGCGTGTGATTCCGTCGTCCACATTTTTGTTGAGATATACCACACGGGTGTTTGTGTTAAAGCCGTTGGCAGGCTTGTTTTCTGATTTGTCAAGCTCAGACTCGATGACCTCGAAATCTCCGATATCAATGTCGTCAAAGGATATAGCGTCGTTATCAAATACGCTGTCGGCTAAACCGAATTCATTTTGGAGAGGTATCGGATTTTCCGTGCCGTCAAGGATCATATCCTTTTTTGCCGGAGCGTTGGGCATGTCGGAGGAATTTGATTTCTTTGCCATTCTGCCCGAAACAAGCGGGTTAAAATCCTCGTTTCGTATGCTTTCGTCCTCCTCGGCTGTACCGAAGCGCGCAACAAGATCATTAAAGGATTTGGTCTGAATGTATTCTGTTATATCGTCCTCTTCTGCAACATATTCAAGCTCAAGAGCCTCGTTGTTTTCGTATTGTTTTTCGTTTGGCAAAGGTGTTCCTGCTTTCTGAATAAAGTATTTGTTTATCTTGTGCTCGGCTTCCACGAACGTGATGATGCGTAGGGATTGGTCTTACCCTTATAATCGTACCAGACCTGAGGTCTTCTGTAGTTCGGGTTTTCCTTGGCTTTCGAGGTGTTTACCTCGGCGCTTTCGCCTGAGCGCAGAAGTCTTCCGATAACCACAAGGCGTGTATCGACCTTTTTGCCGATGGCGTTTGTGTAGTTATAGTTACAGGTGGAAAGATTGATTATTCTGTCCGAGGTTTTAAGGTCAACGCCCGTAGTGTAAAGGGCACGCTGATTGACCTGCTCAATAAAGCCTGCAAAGTTAGAGTCGGACATATTCGGCTCAATGAAATTGAAAACGTAGCCGCCGTCGTCCTTTGCGTTGACGGTCGTGAGAAGAGCGGTGTAAATCAGGAAGGTATAGTTTCCGTTGAGCGTGCAATACTGAATAACCGGATTCTTTCTGTACCACTCGATATCGTCATATCTGTTGAGGTCGTAGAACGCTGTGCCGCAGCTCATATCGTGACCGTAGATAACGGTGTTTTTGCTCAGGGTGTTTCTCTGACACTTGTAATCGGCATATACGCAGCCGTACTTTGTATAAGAGCCGTAGTAGTTGTTTGTCAGATAGAAGTCATTGTCCTTATGCTGGACTACCGGAGTGTTAATGCTTGTTCCGGGAATGTAAAGCCAGCCTACGGTTTCGTTGTTCTGAGCATAGAGCTTGGCAAGCTTCTGCTGTATTCCTGCCGGAAAGGTTGCGTCATTATACTTTGCAACCATATCGGTATAGACGTTGCCGGAATTTTCCTCGTCCTTATTACTGAAATTGACCGACATACCCTTTGTGACATTGAATACCGCAAGTGCCGTTGAGGACACAATGGCGATTATCAGAACGGCACAAATCAGAGTGAAAAAGCTTTTCTTGGCTTTTTTTGCCGGTTTTTCCGGCGTGATGCTTTCCTCCTTGTCCGAAGTGTAAGGCGTCGCCGTTTTTTCAGTTGCGGGGGAGGGTTCGGGCTTGCTTGCGGCAGGTTTCTTCGGCTTAGTTTCAAGGGAGTCAAATTCAGCGAACATATCGAACGCATTTCCGCCGTAGCCCGTGCTGTATTTTTTCTTGTCTTTGTTTTCAGCCATATCGCTCATCCTTATAGTTTTTTGTCAATATAAAGCCTTATCATATTAAGCGCATTTGATGCGCTGACATATCTGTTGTAGCTTCTGTCATTGCGTGAGGTGCGAAGCTCCTTTACCCAAACGTTGTCCTTATCGGCAAGTGCGATATAAACAAGTCCGACAGGCTTATCCGTGCCGTCGCTGTTCGGACCCGCTATTCCCGTTACTGAAACGGCAACGTCCGCACCGCTTACCCTGAGTGCGCCCTGAGCCATCTGCCTTGCAACAGGCTCGCTGACAGCTCCGTATTTTTTCAGATCGTCCTCGCTGACTCCGAGAATCTTATTTTTGATCTCATTTGAATATGATATTATTCCGCAGTCGAAGACATCGGACGCTCCCGAAACATCGGTTATCCTCTTGGCAATAAGACCGCCTGTGCAGGACTCCGCCGTTGCGGCTTTAAGGCAGTTATTCCTTAGAAGCTCAACGACAGCCTCCTCGATACAGGTGTAGTCCACACCGTAAACGAAGCCGTCAAGTCTTGACTTTATCTCGTCAATGACAGGCTCGCAGAGCTTTTCCGCATCGTCCTCGCTGTCCGCCATTGCCGTAACTCTCAGAAGAGCCTCGCCGTCCTTTGCGTAGGGGGCAACGGTCGGATTTTTGCCGTCAAGCAGATCTCTGACCTTTTCCGCCATTGCGGATTCACCTATACCAAAGGTGCGTATATTGTGCGAAACGATTATTTTATCGGAAAACTGCATGAGATAGGGGATTGCGCTGTTTCTGAACATCGGCTTCAGCTCTCTCGGAGGGCCGGGGAGAACGAGTATGTGTACTCCGTCCTTCTCGATAGCCATTCCGGGAGCCGTTCCGTTCTCGTTTGGAAAGATCACGCAGTCCCGGGGGAGCATAGCCTGCTTGAGATTGCTCTGAGCCATTTCAAGTCCCTTGGAGCTGAAGTAATTCCTGATTTTTTTCGCTGTCGGCTCGTGAAGCTGAAGCTCCTTGCCGAAAAACTCACAGCAGACCTCTTTGGTCAGATCGTCGGGAGTGGGGCCGAGACCGCCCGAAAGAATGATTATATCGCTTCTTTTCGCCGCCTCGTCAAGCTGAGCGAGAAGTCTTTCACGGTTGTCTCCGACCGTACTTTGATGAATTACGCTGATTCCGAGCTTCGCAAGCTCTATGCTCAGATATTGTGCGTCGGTGTTGAGTATATCGCCCAGAAGTATTTCCGTGCCGACGCTGATAAGTTCGCAAACTGCCAATTTAGTCACCTGTAATTCTGATAAATTTAATATTGTTGACCGCTTCTTCAACAAGAGAGTCAATGTCAAGAACGCTCTCGGCTTCCTCAACATATTTGAGCTGAGGACGGGTTCTCGGATGCTTGGGAGTGAATACCGTACAGCAGTCCTCATAGGGAAGAATGGAGGTCTCAAAGGTGCCGATGTACCTTGCACGCTCGATTACCTCGTCCTTATCCATACCGATAAGAGGGCGGAAAACGGGAAGCTCCTCAACGACAGCCTCGGTACAGCCGATCGCCTGCATGGTCTGACTTGCGACCTGACCGACGCTTTCGCCCGTTATGAGCGCACCACAGCCGTTTTTCTTAGCTATAATTTCACTGCACCTCATCATAAATCTTCTCATAATGATAGTGAAAAGCTCCTCGGGGCAGTTGTCCTTTATCTCCTCCTGAATACGGGTGAAAGGAACGATGTGAAGCGAAATTTCGCCGCTGTATTTAGCAACCTGCTTCAAAAGGGAGCAGACCTTCATTTCCGCACGCTGTGAGGTGTAGGGAGGGGAGGCAAAGTGGATGCCGCAGAGGCTGAGACCTCTTTTTGACATCATCCATGCGGCAACGGGACTGTCAATTCCGCCCGAAATCAGTATGGCGGCTTGTCCTGCCGAGCCGACGGGCATACCGCCTGCGCCCTTGATCTGATTGCCGTGAATGAACGCATAATTATCCCTTATCTCCACGCTGACCTTAACGTCGGGGTTGTGAACGTCAACGGTGAGGTGAGGATAAGCGTCCAGTATCTTTTCGCCCAAAGCCATACATATGTCAGGGGATTTGAGCGGAAATTTTTTGTCCGAACGCTTGGCTTCGACCTTGAAGGTCTTGGCAAACATCAGGTCGTCTTTAAGGTATTCGCAGGCGGCAGGGATTATAACTTCCATATCCTTTTCAACTGCCGCACAGCGGGAAATTCCCGCAATTCCGAATATCTTTGTAATTCTTCTGAAAGCCTCGTCGAGATCAACGTTTTCGTCAGCAGGCTCAACGGAGATCGTGGACTGGGAAGAAACATAACGGATCTTGCCCAGATCGTGCAGACGAAACTTCATATTTTTTATAAGCTGATTTTCAAACGTGTGGCGGTTAAGTCCCTTGAGGGCAAGCTCGCCGTTTTTCAGCAGTATTATTTCTTTCATTTTATAAACCTCGTTTTTTACTTCAGTCTCCTCATTGTCTTGCGTGCGGAGGCGATACCGCCGATAAGGTAGTCGATTTCCTCCTTGGTCGTGAAGACGGAAAGGCTGATTCTCAGAGCCGTATTTATGACATCGTCGCTTAAATTCATCGCCTTGAGAACACGACTCTTGTGTCCCTTGGAGCAGGCTGAACCGCTCGAAACGCAGATGCCCAGTCCCGAAAGGTAGTTGAGCATAACCTCGGAGGGGATACCCTCAACGGAAATATTCGTGATATAGGGCAGAGCGTTTTCGGGCGAGTTTATTCTTACTCCCTCGATCGTTCTGAGCTTTGCGACCATATAGTTTCGCAGATCGGTCACATACTTCAAGCTTTCGCTGTAATCGGGTATAGCGGCGGCCGCCGCACCGAAGCCTGCAATCGCAGGTAAAGGCTCCGTTCCGGGACGTATCTTGTTCTCCTGCAAGCCGCCGAAGGAGTGCTGAACAAGCTTCGTGCCTTTCTTGACAAAGAGAGCGCCTGCGCCCTTTGGGCCGTGTATTTTGTGAGAGCTGACCGTCATCAGGTCAACGCCCATGTTATAGGGCTTGAGCTGAACCTTGCCGAATGCCTGAACGGCGTCGCAGTGGATAAGGGCATTTGCGCCCGAATGGACAACGGCACGTTTTGCAAATTCGACAGGCTGAATTGATCCGACCTCGTTGTTGACATACATCATACTGATGAGAACAACTGACGGATTTGTAGCGGCGTAAAGCTGCCTTTCGTCAATAACTCCCCGTTCGTTCACACGAAGTCTGACAACATCATAGCCCTGATTTTCAAGAGCCTTGACGCTTTCCTCAACGCTTGAATGTTCGATCGAGGTTGTAATGATACGGCTTCCGCGCCTTCTCTGGGCATATGCCGCACCGAAAACGGCAATATTGTTGCTTTCGGTTCCGCCGGAGGTGAAGAATATCTCGTCGCTTTCGCAGGAAAGCTTTTTGGCGATATTGTTTCTTGCCTCCTCAAGCAGCTCGGATGCGGCTATGCCTTTGAAATGAAGAGACGAGGGATTGCCCCAGCACGTCCTCAGCGCATAGTTCATTTTTTCAACAGCTTCCTTGCAGGGCTGTGTTGTTGCGCTGTTATCCAAATATGCTTCCATAGTCTATACCTCCGGGCAACACTAAACCATTATTAACTTTTATATTATACATCATGATCCGTCCACTTTCAATATTTTTATCGTATTTATTGTTTAATAAACTTTAAATTTTTTATAAATATATGGCTTGCTTTTCACGTCCTATACTACATATTATGCAAAAAGCTTATTTTGGACATTGCATGACGAAGATATACACTTTTTGGATTTTGACGAAAACGGCAGGATATTTCTTTTTTGTATTTACTATTCGGATAAAAAGTATTATAATCAAGGTGACCATAAACAAGAAAGGGGTTATATTATGCAGGGAGCATCAATATTATCCAAGCTGAACAGTGCTCCGATGTACCTTATCTGCGGCGCAATAGTTGCGTTTGTTGCCGTTGTGTGCGTGATTTTCCTTATCCGTGCATATCGGGCAGGCAAGGCTCTCGGAATGGACACAACAAAAATGAAAAGAGTAATCGTTTCAAGCGCAACCTTTTCCGTTCTGCCGAGCGTGGGAATACTCCTCGGAGTTATCGCTCTTTCGGGCAGTCTCGGAATCCCGTGGCCGTGGCTTCGTCTGTCGGTTATCGGTGCGCTTCACTATGAAACCCAAGTTGCTCAGGCGGCGGCAGAGCAGGTGGGAATGGCGAAGCTCTCCGCTTCGGAGATGACTCCGCAGTCCTTTGCGACGATTGCACTGCTTATGAGCGTATGTATTATGTGGGGCATGGTGCTTTCGATTTTCTTCAACAAGAAATATACAAAGAAGCTCGGCTCAGACGGCGGAAGCGGTAAGGCAGGCTTCGGCGACAAGGCTATGAC
Source organism: Clostridiaceae bacterium (assembly GCA_016292785.1). Classification (GTDB taxonomy): domain Bacteria; phylum Bacillota; class Clostridia; order Oscillospirales; family Acutalibacteraceae; genus CAG-488. The sequence goes on from JAEDFL010000002.1 coordinate 73,522, forward strand.
GGCAATGTTTATCGGACTTGTCAGCGCATACATCGGTAGCTATATCGGATCGTTTGTTTCAAATGACGGACTTTTCTCTTTCTCGGGCGACTATCTTCCGCTGATTGTTGCGGCGGCATCAGCTATTGTGATGGCGCTGTTCGTTTTCCTCGGGGAGAAAAAGAAGCTTGCGTGGGTTGATAATTTCTCGATCGCAGGAAGTATGATAGCAGGTATGGCGGTTGCCGTGCTTGTAAAAGCGTTATAAGGAGGTCGCTGAAATGGATAATAATAACAATGCCGTATGGGAAAAATACAGCAAATCAACTCATATTCTCGGTAGAGCGGTCAGTGCAATAACGGTTATTATGCTTGTCGGCGCACCGTTCCTTATCGGTAAATACCTCGGAGCTTTTCCCGACATCGGAGCTACGGCAAAGGCATTTTTCTCCGTCGGTATCGTCTGGACTGTCAGCAGCGTTGCCGAGTTCCTAATCTATACACCTATGCTCGGTTCGGGCGGCGGATATCTTGCTTTTATCACGGGAAATCTTATCAATATGAAAATTCCCTGCGCAGTCACGGCAAGGGATATGGTCGGCGCAAAGAGCGGCACAAAGGAAAACGAGATTATCTCAACTCTTTCCATTGCAACCTCGTCGCTTGTTACAATTCTTGTTCTTGCGGTCGGCGTGATTGCTCTCACTCCGCTTCAGCCCGTGCTTCAGAGTCCGACGCTTCAGCCTGCTTTTGACAGCGTTGTTCCGGCTCTTTTCGGAGCTATGGCATACAAGTATTACCGCAAGAATATGAGCATTGCGGTTGCACCTCTTGTTGTAATGAGCGTGCTGTTTATGCTCGTGCCGTCTCTTGTCGGCTCAACAAGCTTTATGATAATTCCCGCCGGCGCAATAGCCATCGGAATATCTTATTATATTTACAAGAAAAATAAGGGGGCAGAATGATGAAATATCTTTTGATTATACCTGCCGTGATCGTACTGCTTTTGCTTATAGCATTGGTACGCACGCTTGTAATGCCAAAGAAAAAGTCCGATTACAGGGCTAACGAGGACGAGCAAGAGTCGATCCGACTTGCCGGCAAGCTGTCCGAGATGATAAAGTATGACACGACCTCTCACACAGATATTAGTGAAGTCGAAAAGTTTCTCGGATTTCATAAGCTGCTTGAAAAGCTCTTTCCTCTTGTTCACGAGAAGCTCGAAAAAACAGAAATAGACGGCAATTTACTTTACTTTTGGAAGGGTGAAAGCTCGGAAAAGCCGATACTTCTTATGAGCCATCAGGACGTTGTACCTGCCGAGGGCGAATGGTCGCACGAGCCGTTTTCGGGCGACATTGACGACGGTAAGGTCTGGGGCAGAGGAGCGGCTGATACCAAAGCCTCCGTTATGGCTTTCTTTGAGGCTGTTGAGGAGCTTCTCGCCGAGGGCTATACACCGCCGACCGATGTTTATCTTGCCTCCTCCTGTACCGAGGAATGGGGCGGCGACGGCGCACCGAAGATTGTAGCCGAGCTTAAACGCAGGGGAATTGAGCTGTATCTCGTATGCGATGAGGGCGGAGCGATAATAACCGATCCTATCGGCGGCATAAACGGCAATTTTGCAATGGTCGGCGTGTTTGAAAAAGGACATGCAGACGTTAAGTTTACCGCTCGCAGCACGGGCGGTCACGCAAGCGCACCGTCAAAAAATACTCCGATCGCAAGGCTTTCCGCTTTCATTACCGATGTTGAAAAACATTCTCCGTTCAAAAAGAAGCTCTTGCCCGAGGTTGCGGCTATGTTCTCAACCTTAGCCCCATATGCTTCAAACTTCGGACTTAGATTTTTCTTAGGAAATATCTGGCTGTTCAAGCCGTTGCTGATTGCACTTCTGCCTTCTATCAGCGCACAGGCGGCGGCTATGCTTAAAACCACGATCGCATTTACAATGCAGTCAGGCTCTGACGCATACAACGTAATTCCGCAGGAGGCTACACTCGGAGCGAATATGCGCTTTATACCCCATCAGGGCGAGAAAGAGAGCATAGAAATAATAAAGAATCTTGCAAAAAAATACGATCTCGAAACAGAAGTGATTTATTCAAGTGACTATTCGGAGCCTGTTGATATCAACGGCGAAGCCTTTCATCTTGTAGAGAACGTTATCGGCGAAACCTTCCCCGGACTCGCTTCCAGTCCCTACGTTATGACAGGCGCAACCGACGCACGCTTCTATCAGGAGATATGCAAAAACTGCGTCCGCTTTGCTCCGGTTATCTACGGTCCCGAGCAGATGAAGGGTATGCACGGTCTGAATGAGAATATGGAGTACAACTGTCTCCCCGGTGCGGTAAGATTTTACAAAAACCTCATCAAGGCACAGAAGAAATAATAACAGCACCGTATCATTGTTCTCAATGGTGCGGTGCGGTTTTAATAATATTATGTATAGCGACTATGTTTTTTCTAAAAATAGATTAACAGGGTGATATTATGCGAATGTACGATATTATTCACAAGAAACGCAACGGCGGTGAGCTGAGCGATGAGGAGATAGACTTTCTTGTCAGGGGCTGTACCGATGAAAGTATTCCCGATTATCAGCTTTCGGCATTCTGTATGGCGGTGTATTTTCGGGGTATGACGGACAGGGAAACGACGGCTCTGACTATGGCAATGGCAAAATCGGGCGATTGTATTGACCTCAGCGGAATTGACGGTTACACGGTCGATAAACACAGCACGGGCGGAGTGGGTGACAAGACCTCACTTATCGTTGCTCCGATAGTTGCCGCCTGCGGAGGTAAAATCGCCAAAATGTCGGGCAGAGGTCTCGGTCATACGGGAGGAACGGTCGATAAGCTTGAAGCCATTCCGGGTTTCGGAACCGAGCTTACATCCGATGAATTTATCAGTCAGGTCAATAATATCGGTTTGTGCATCGTCGGTCAGTCGGGCGAGCTTGCTCCCGCGGACAAGAAGCTGTATGCTTTGCGTGACGTTACCGCAACGGTGGAGAGTATTCCGCTTATCGCTTCAAGCATAATGAGCAAAAAGCTTGCCGCCGGCTCGCAAGGCATTGTTCTTGACGTCAAAACGGGCAGCGGAGCTTTTATGAAAACTGCCGGTGAGTCCGAGACGCTTGCCAAAGAAATGGTTGCAATCGGCAAGGCGGCAGGCAGGAAAATTGCGGCGGTAATAACCAATATGGATATACCGCTCGGAAATTATATCGGCAATTCACTTGAGGTGATCGAGGCTGTCAAAACGCTTATGGGAGAGGGCGAAAGCGACCTTACGGAGGTTTGCCTGACCTTGGCAACACAGATGCTTTGTTTTGTTACGGACAAGAGCGAAGAGGAATGTCGGGCGATGGCAGAAAAAGCGATTGAGGACGGCTCTGCGCTTAACAAGCTTCGTGAAATGATAACCGCTCAGGGCGGAAACGCAGGCGTAGCTGACGACTTTTCACTTTTTAAACAGCCGAAATATCAGATCGAAATCCGTTCGGAAAAAGAGGGCTTTATAAGCCACACCGACGCTGAAAAAATCGGAATTGCTTCTGTGATTCTCGGCGCAGGACGTGAGAAAAAGGGCGATCCCATTGATCCGAGCGCAGGCATTATACTTAAAAAGAAAACGGGGGATTTTGTCGAAAAAGGGCAGACGCTTGCCGTATTCCATACCGATGACAGTACAAAGGTTAAGGATGCCGAAAAAGAATTTTTCGACGCTCTGACCTTCAGCGATACTAAACCCGATAATCAAAAACTGATTTACAAAATAATCAAATGAATAAATAAAAGCTGACCGTTTATGCTAATTCCGGAGGGGAATAACATGATAACGATCAGCTTTTATGATACCAAGCCTTACGATAAAAAATATTTCAACATTATCAATGAACAGTACGGCTTCACAATAAACTACTTTGAAACGAAGCTTAGCGCACGAACGGCAAAGCTTGCCGAAGGCTCGGACGCAGTTTGTGCCTTTGTCAATGACGATGTTTCCGCACCTACTATTGACGCTCTGCATAAGCTCGGAATTAAGATTATCGCCATGCGCTGTGCAGGCTATAACAATGTTGACATAAGGTATGCACAGGACAAAATCCCGGTTGTCAGGGTACCTGCGTATTCGCCGCACGCAGTCGCAGAGCACGCCATGGCCTTGCTCCTGACTCTAAACCGCCGAATACACAAGGCATTTCTCAGAACAAGGGATTTCAATTTCAGTCTGAACGGACTTACGGGTTTTGATCTTTACGGCAAGACGGTCGGCGTGGTCGGCACGGGAAAGATAGGCTCGGCTTTTATCGACATTTGCCGGGGCTTCGGAATGAAAGTGCTTGCCTACGATGTTTTCCCGAATCTTGACGGTGTTGAATATGTCGATATGGAAACGCTTTTAAAACGCTCGGATCTCATATCTCTGCACTGTCCGCTCACTCCGTCAACACGGCACATTATCAACGCAAAGAGCATTGACAAGATGAAAAAGGGCGTTTTCATTGTAAACACCTCAAGGGGTGCCTTAATTGACAGCGAAGCACTTCTTTACGGACTTCTGAACGAAAAGCTCGGCGGAGCTTGCCTTGATGTTTATGAGGAGGAGTCCGACCTTTTCTACGAGGATAATTCGGCAACCATTGTCAAGGATGACATTCTCTCAAGACTGATTTGTTTGCCGAACGTGATAGTTACATCTCATCAGGGCTTTCTGACAGGGGAGGCGCTGACGAACATTGCCTCAACAACGCTTGAAAATATCAGCGAATTTTTTGCCGACGGATCGCTTGATAATCAAATTTTGATGAATTTTTCAAAAAATACAGTGTAAAGTCCAAATATATGGACTGTAAATCGAAAAAATATCGAACATTTGTGTTGACAAATCCGAAAAACCTGTTATAATAGAACTCGTAAAGAACAAACGTTCGGAAAACGTTCGGTTAAATTCAGGAGGTTTTATTATGACAACAGCATTTGCAATAAGAACAATAATCGAGATAGCGGCAGTTTTATTTGTAATTTTCGGAGTTCTGCATGAGCAGAAGTTCATCGACTTTGAGGATAAGGTGATCCGTATGATAGCCAAGAGAATTTATATCCGCAAGCGTAAAAAGGCAATCGCCAAAAAGCGTGCCGCTCAGCACGCTCGTCGCAGGAGAGAGGATCAGCAGAAGAACACGAAGATCTATCCCTATGTCGCTTGATTTGTTAATTAAGGTAATCACCGCTCCGTCGTGCCGTTTGTTCGGTGCGGCGGAGAATTTTTTATAAAGAAACAGGCTTGCGTGGCATACCGTCACACAAGCCTGATGTTTTATTGGGAAAAATTTTTATACGGTAAAGGGATCAATATCATCGACCTTTGCCGGAAGAATTTTGAACGTGAAATCAAATTTCTTGTCGGTAAGTCTGTATTTGTCAGCCGCATCCGGACCGCAGGAGCCTGAGCCTATTCCGTTCTGCTTGAAGTCAAGGCTGAGAACAGTCTCCTTCATCGGTACAAGCTCATAGTCGTGCTTTGTCTCACGAAGAAGCTGAGGTGTGAAATGCTGAGCATTCGACGAGAAATCGCTGATGTTCTCACCTCGGCAGAGAAGTCCTATTCCGTCTGCGTTGAAAACCCTTGCCCATTTTACCGCATAGTGTGAGGAGTTCTCCTGCGGACGGACATAATGCTCAAAGTTATCCGTAACGGTTGTCTTGTAGAGGTCAACCGTGGTGTAACGCTTCTTGTCGATATAGCTCTCCTTGGGACCGTAGCCGTAGTATTCGTAGCTCTCAAAGCCCTCCGGCATAATAAGCTGAATACCCATTCTCGGCAGGGTGTCAAGGCTCTTGCTGCTCTCGCCGTTTACGTTGATGAGTACGCTTGAGTCGGGGAGGAAGGTATAAACGATCTTTCCTGCAAAAACAGGCTCTAATTCATATGTTCCGAAGGACATATTTACCGTTATTACTACCTTTTCGTCTGTTTTTTCAACCGTCAGCGAACGGCACTTTTGTTTAAGTCTTTCCATTCCTATCTGTTCCCACTTCTGACGGTGGTAGGAGTCGTTGTCAATATAGGCACGGAAAAGGTTAAGCTCAACGGGCTGTGAAAGAAGCTCAGTCGAGCCGAAGTTCATTTTAATGAGCTTGCCGTACGCCTTGTCAAAGACATATTTCACTGTGCCGACCGTAATTTCAACATATCTTTCACTCTCGTCAAAGACAATGGCGGCGGTCGGAAGATTGACCTTTGCTGTCGGGATCGAATCAAGCTTGAACTGCTTGAGTCCGATCTCATAGCCTGCCTTTGCCCAGAGCTTGTCGGTTCTGTTGACAAATCTGAGGGTGAGATAGGTCTCACCGCTGAAGCTGTAAGCCTTGGGATCAAAGATGGAAAATTCCTTTCGCTCTCTCGGCATAAGCATAAGTCCCGATACCTCGCCCGATGCGATGAGCTTACCGTCGGATTTTATATCCCACTTGATGCCCACATCGTCAAGACCGACGAAGAAGTTGCGGTTCTTTATTATAACATTTCCGTTGCCTGAGTATTCCGCAAAGAACGGCTGATAAACGATTTTTGCTTCCTCAAAGCCCGTGTGCGGAGTTCTGTCGGGATAAACAAGACCGTCAACGCAGAAATTGCCGTCGTTCGGAAGATCGCCGAAGTCTCCGCCGTAGGTGTATTTGTAGCCGCCGTTACCGTCGGGTACGGCAACGGAATGATCGGTGTATTCCCAGATACAGCCGCCGCAGAATTTGTCGTCGGACTCTATAAGCTCCCAGTAATCGCCGATATCTCCGGGGCCGTTGCCCATTGCGTGACAGTATTCACAGAGGTAGAGCGGCTTATTCTTACGCTTCTTGCTTGAGAGGATCTCCTTGCACTTATCAATCGAGGGATACATCCAGCTTTCAACATCGGAGGAAGTGCCGATGTTCTTGCCTGCCATCTCGGCATAGCGGTAGTTTGCGTTTTCATAGTGAACGATCACGTTTGAATTGCGGGACTTGATATAGTCGTACATCGCCTGATGATTGTCGCCGCAGCCGGATTCGTTTCCGAGCGACCAGAAGATGACCGAAACGTGGTTTTTATCACGCTCAAACATTCTCTTGGCTCTGTCAACATATGCGTCCTTCCAGTTCGGATCGTTTGAAAGCAGACTCCAGTTTTCAAAGTGGAAGCCGTCGATTGAGCTGCTGAAGCCGTGAGCCTCAAGATCGGACTCGTCAATCACCATCAGTCCGAGCTGATCGCACATTTCAAGGAAACGGGGATCGTTCGGATAGTGGGAAGTACGGACGGCGTTTACATTGTGTCGCTTGAAGATATAAAGATCCTCAAGGACGTGCTCTATCGGTGTTGTATGTCCGTAGATCGGGTGAGAATCGTGGCGGTTAACGCCCTTGATTTTTATCTTCTGACCGTTGAGATAAAGAACGGAACGGGATATCGTAAGATCTTTTATTCCGAGCTTTACAAGCACAACCTCGTCCGATACGTCAAGGAAAAGATCGTAGAGCAGGGGAGCTTCGTCGCTCCAAAGGATAGGATTGTCAAATTTTATTTTAATTTTACCGTTTGAGCTTTCGCCTGCGTCGATATTCTCACCGTGCGGAGAAACAAGTCTGTAAGTAACGTTCCTGTCTCCTATGATGTCAAGATCAACATTTACGATACACTTCGTAAACTTCTTTTTAAGCTCTGTTGTAACATAGAAATCCTTGATTCTTCCTCTGCGGCTTCTCTTGAGGATATATACATCACGGAAAATACCGCTGAGTCTCCACATATCCTGATCCTCAAGATAAGAGCCGTCGCACCACTTGAGAACAAGCAGGGCAATTCTGTTTACGCCGACGTGCGAAAACTCCGTGATATTAAATTCGCTTGTCATATGGCTGACCTGGCTGTAACCTACGAATTTTCCGTTGATCCAGAGATAGAAACATGAGTCAACGCCCTCAAAGTTGAGGAAAAGATCACGGTTCATCGAATTTTCGTCAAGCTCAAAATCACGCAGATATATGCCGCACGGATTGTCGTCCGGAACATAGGGCGGATCGCAGGGGTAGGGGTAACGCTGGTTTGTATAGTTCGGCACATCGTAACCCTTGTCGAGATCCATCTGCCAGTTCATCGGCACCTTGATTTTGTTATAATTTCCGTCAAGCTCATAGTCCTCGGCATAGAAGCCGTCCTCAACGTCAATTATCGAATTGTAAAATCTGAAATCCCATTCTCCGTTGAGAAGCTGAAAATATTTCGACTCCTCTCTCGACTTCGTCAGAGCGTTTTCCTCGTTGAGGAAGGGAATGAAATATGAATGCGGTTCCTCGCATCCGACATGAAGGGTTTTGGGATCTTCATAGTATTTAGGTATACTAAGCATTTGTAATCCTCCGATCAAAGCTCGATTTTAGCCTTTCTTGAGTTAATGGCACGGAAAATCGAGGTTTCAAATTTTGGCTTTCTTGAATAGGTGTAAAGTCCGTTCTGCTCCTGCTCAACATCGTAAAGCTGGGTGTAGCAGAAGCCGAACATCTGATCGTTGTCAAGCAAAGCGTCGGTCAGACCCTTATAACGCTCGATAAATTCATATTTGTTCTTGGGTGCGTCGCCGTAGCCCCATGCGTTCTGCTCGCCTTCGTTGACAGACCAGCGTATTCCGCCGTATTCGCTGACAAAGGTCGGACCTCCTGTGTATTTCTGGCGTTTTTTATGATTGTCAAAAAGCTCGCCCTCGGTCATAAGCTTGTCATAATGCTCCTTGAACACCTTGGGATCCTGCTCATAGTCGTGAACATCAAAGATATCCGTGATAACGTGGAAGTTACCGCTTGTGTCGATGCAGGGACGCGTCCTGTCAAGAGCCTTGGTTGTGTTGTAAACAACGGCAAGGGTTTCGTCGTGCTGCTTTCTTCCGTCGTAGTCCCATGTTTCGTTGAACGGACACCAGCCGATGATTGACGGGTGGTTAAAGTCACGTTCGATTTCTTCAATCCATTCGGGAAGTATGCTGAAAAGAATGTTCGGGTTTGAGGAGTCCATACCCCAGTTCGGATATTCGCCCCAAACGATGTAGCCCATCTTATCGCAGTGGTAAAGGAATCTCGGCTCAAAGATCTTTTCGTGAAGTCTTGCGCCGTTGAAGCCGACGTCAAGGGAGATCTGAATATCCTTTATCATAGCCTCCTCGGTCGGAGCGGTGTAAATTCCGTCGGGATAGAAGCCCTGATCGAGAACAAGACGCTGGAAAACCGACTTGCCGTTGATGAGGAATTTCTGTCCGTCAAGCCTTACGTCACGAAGTCCGAAGTAGCTGTCAACCTTATCCTCATTGAAGCGAAGCTCAAGGTCGTAAAGCCTGCCTTCGCCGACCTCCCAAAGATATGCTTCTTTAAGGTCGAGGTGAGCGGTGACAAAGCCGCCGTCGGAAACTACTGTTGCGGCTCCCATTATCCTCTCCTGATAGAGGGCGAGGACTTCAAACTTGCCCGATCCGATGACCTCGGCCTGAATATCCACCGAGCAGTTTTCAACATTCGGGAAAATCTTGATGCCTTTGATCCTCGACTCGGGAACAAACTCAAGCCATACCGTCTGCCAGATACCTGTTGTACGGGTGTAGTCACAGCCATGAGAATAGTATTCCTCACTCTGCTTTCCTCTCGGCTGGAGAGGATTTCTCGTATCGTCCTCGGCATAAACGGTCAGCACATTTTTACCGTCGGTTATGTAATCCGTGATATCAAATTCAAAGGAGATGTAGCCGCCCTTGTGTGTGCCGACCTCCTTGCCGTTAATGTAAACGGTAGCCTTGTAGTCAACGGCTCCGAAATGAAGAATTGTTCTGAGACCCGAATACTTCTCGGGAATTGTAAACTCCCTTGAATACCATACGGCGTCCATAAAATCCTTATATTCGATTCCCGAAAGTACGCTTTCGGGGCAGAAAGGCACGTTTATCGTTCTGTCGAACTTTGTCTGCGGCTGATAATATTTCTTGGCAAGTCCGCTCTTGGACTTGTCGATTTTAAAACTCCATTTTCCGTTAAGATTCATCCAATCTCTGCGCTGGAATTGCGGATTGGGGTGTTCGGGACGGGGTATAATGTTCATATTACAGATCCTCCAATTTAATATTCAGCTTATCATAACATATACAAAAAAATTATACAAGTAATAAAATCCAATTTTTTATCCGGTAAGTCAAAAACAGAATAATAATTGTAAAAAATCATTATTCAATTTTGTTGACAAACATTATACGCAAATATATAATATCTTTATTAAATCTCTGAAAAAACGGAGAGTAAAATTTATGGGAAAAGAAAAAAACAGAGCAAAACTTTATCTGATAAGCCTTGCGGTTATTCTGCTTACCGTGCTTGTCGTTTTCGGAGGGGTTAAGGTTTACAAATCACGTCTTGATGACAAAGCTCCCGGAGATCCGCAGAATACTGTGGAGGCAGGAGCGGATGCCGATGGCACAACCGAGCCGGAACAGACGATGCAGACCTACAATGTAGAGACCTTCAACCCTCATGCGGTTGACTCCACAAAGCCGGAAAGACTTGTTTCGTCCACGACCGTGAGCGTTGACGGCAAGGTAGTTGAAAGCTACAACAGCCCGAATAAAATAAAATTTTATGAGGGAACAAAATACACCGATGTCGATGGCATCATCACCTTCAGGGGAGATAATTTCCGCTCGGGCGCAGCTTTCGGAAAGGCTTCGGTCAGCGAAAAGAAGCTCGGCACAGTCTGGACAAATCAGACAGGCTCGCTGCGTGACGCAGGCGGTACTTTCTGGTCGGGTAACGGCTGGTCAGGACAGCCGCTGATTACCAAATGGCCGGACGCAATGAGAAGGAATTTCACCGCCATGCACGATTGGGCACGTCAGAAGGACGGTCTTGTCGAGGTGATTTACGCTTCGATGGACGGTTATATACATTTCTACGAGCTTGAAACGGGCGAAGAAACCCGTGATCCGATGAACATCGGCTTCACCTTTAAAGGCGCAGGCGCTCTCGATCCGAGAGGATATCCGATAATGTATGTCGGCTCGGGCGTGAACAGCACTCAGGGCAGATCGAGAGTATTTATCATCAATCTCGTTGACAACACTATCATGTACCAGTTCGGTCAGGATGAGAGTTTCTGCGACAGATACTGGAACGGCTTCGATTCCTCGGCTCTTGTCTGCGCCGAAACGGATCAGCTCATCTATCCGGGTGAGAACGGAATACTCTATATAATGAAGCTCAACACAAGGTTTGACGAGAACACGGGCAGCCTTTCGGTTGCTCCCGACAATATTGTCAAGTGGAAGTATATGGGAAAACGCACGGGCGATAAATACTGGCTCGGCATGGAGGACAGCTCGATTATCATTAACCATTATATGATAATTGCCGATAACGGCGGTTTGCTCTTGTGCCTTGACCTCAACACGCTCAAGCTTGTCTGGGCGCAGGATATACTTGACGACACAAACTGCACTCCCGTCCTGAGCATAGAGGACGGACATCCGTATGTTTACACAAGCACCTCGTTCCATTACGGCTGGAGAAGCACGACAACGGCGGCTATTCCGATCTGGAAGATAGACGCTGAAACGGGCGAGATCGTATGGCGTACCGACTACACCTGTCAGACAATGGAGGATCTTTCCGGCGGAGTTCAGGGAACTCTTGCAGTCGGCAAGAACAAGCTCAGCGAGCTTATCTTTGTCCCGATCGCAAGAACGCCCGATTTCGAAACGGGTACTCTTGTTGCCCTTTACAAAAAGGACGGCAAGACGGCTTGGGAAAAACAGACCGATGTTTACAGCTGGAGCTCTCCGGTTGATTTCTACGATGAGGACGGCAACGGATACATCATTCACTGCAACACGGGTGCGAATATGTACCTGCTTGACGGACTGACGGGAGAGGAGCTTGACCGGGTCAGCCTCGGCTCAAATGTTGAAGCCTCACCGTCAATGTATAACGGATATGCCGTCGTCGGAACGAGAGGACAGAAAGTCTTCTGTATGAAAGTAATATAAAAAACAATATAATAAAAAAGAAGCAGCCGAATCCGACTGCTTCCTTTTTTATTACTTAGATCTTCATTGCGACGTCATATGCTTTCCATACAACGGAACGGAGATTGCCGATTGCAAGACAGTCACCGACGAGGTAAACATTGCTTGCTTTCTCTGCGATCGGTGCGGGAATGTAACCTGCACAGCTTATTACGGAATCGCAGGGGATCTCAACCTCATTGCCGTTCTTCTTGGTGCAGATGATCGAACCGTCCTTAACTTCGCTGAGTGTTGTTTCAAGGTAAACGGGAGTTCTGTTGAGTGCGAACCACTCTCTGAGATATGATGAGTTTGCAAGGCATACGCCCTTCTGGCTTACAAGGTCGTCCTTCATCTCAACGATGATCGGCTTCTTGCCCTGGAGAGCAAGCTCATAAGCGATCTCACTTCCGGTAAGACCGCCGCCGATTACGGCAACCTTTTCACCGACAGGTGCGCCGTTGAGGAAGTCGCAGGCTTCAATCATCTTCTCATATCCGGGAACTCTTCTGAGCTGACGGGGAGTAGAGCCTGTTGCGACGATAACGGGAGCAGTGCCGAAAGCGGAAATATCCTTGATCTCATCGTTGAGCTTGACTTCGATGTTGAGCTTCTTCATCTGAAGTCTGTACCATTCAAGCAGCTCACGGAGCTTGCCCTTGTAGGACTCTGCGCTGGCAGGAATGAATGTACCGCCGAGAACATCGCTCTTTTCGTGAATAATCGGGTTGTGGCCTCTGAGCTTGAGAACTCTTGCAGCCTCCATACCGCCGATTCCGCCGCCGACAATGTGAACAGTCTTGGGAGAATCGGTCTTTTTAATGTAGTGCTTGTTCCACTGCATCGTTTCGGCGTTAACCGCACAGCGTGCAAGGTGGAGACTGTCGGAAAGCTCCTGATCGTTGGGAACTCCCTTGTAGTGGCACATATTGAAACAGCCGTTGTGGCAGAGGATACACGGACGGATATCGTCCTCCTGATCGTTGATCATCTTTGTTACCCACGCCTGATCTGCAAGGAACGGACGTGCAAAGCCTGCGCCGTCGATCTTTCCGTCCTTAACGGAGTCTGCAGCAACTCTCGGGTCAAGACGACCTGCGCAGATAACGGGGATATCGACAAAATTCTTTATGTGTTCAACATCGGCAAGGTTGCAGTTTTCGGGCATATAAACAGGAGGATGAGCCCAGTACCATGCGTCGTATGTACCGTTGTCGCAGTTGAGGCAGTCATAGCCTGCGTCCTGAAGATATTTTGCAGCCTTTTCGGACTCCTCCATATCACGGCCGACTTCAACATAGTCCTCACCGGGGATTGCGCCCTGACGGAAGCCCTTCGTCTTGGAAACAACGCTGTAACGCAGAGAAACAGGGAAATCGTCGCCGCAAACCTTTTTGATGGCCTGAACAATCTCTGCCGCAAAACGGTAACGGTTCTCAAGACTTCCGCCGTACTCATCGGTACGCTTGTTGACATATTTAAGTGTGAACTGATCAAGAAGATAACCCTCGTGAACGGCGTGAATTTCAACGCCGTCAACGCCTGCATCCTGAAGGAGCTTTGCTGTTTTTGCAAAAGCGTCAACCATTTCCCTGATCTCGGCCTTTGTCATCGCTCTTGACGGAACCTTGTCAGACCAGCGGTTGGGAGAGGGGCTTGCGGAAGCCGTGATCTTGTCAAGATTCATGAACGGCTTGCTGAGAACCTTGAGCACAGGATTGGTGTAGAGACCTTCCATCATAGAGCTGATGGTGAAAGAACGTCCGAAGCCTGCGGTGAGCTGAACGAAAAGCTTGGCTCCCGTTTTGTGAAATTCAGGCATCCACTTTTTAAGGTCGTCGTACATCTTCTTGTTTTTGTAAAGCCACTGACCGAACATCGGGTTGTAGACGGGCTGACAGCCGGGAAGAATAAGACCGACGTTATTCTTTGCGACCTCCATAATGAATTTTGCGCCGTCCTTGTCAAAATGGTTTTTCTCCATCCAGCCGAAAAGATCGGTGCCGCCCATGCTTGTCAGAACTATACGGTTCTTGATTTCGCAGTTGCCGATCTTCCACGGGGTGAATAAGGGTGCTAATTTCTGATCCATATTAAACCTCCTGAATTATTAAATTATCAGTTTTCCGTTTTATTATAACATGTTGATATTAAAAATGGAAGTGCTTAAACATAAAATTTGTTAATTATTTCACTCAGATATCAAAAATCGACAGAATATTTTCCTGTTTTTATCACATTTAAAACTTTTGTTGCAAATGTTATTCTTTTGTGATATACTGGAAATAATTGAGATGAAAGGTGATAATATGAATTTTGAATATCAAGCTTCTGTAATAGTGCCGGTATACAATGTTGAACAATATCTCAGAATTTGTCTTGATTCATTAGTCAATCAAACGATAGATAAATCAAAGATGGAGGTTCTTGTTATAAATGACGGCTCTCCGGACAACAGTTGGGATATTTGCCTTGAATATAGCGAGAAATATGATTTTATTAAAATATTTTCCAAAGAAAATGAGGGACTTTCCGCAACAAGAAATTTCGGAATAAAGCATGCAAAGGGAAAATATCTGTTCTTTTTGGACAGCGATGATTATTTTACTCCCGATACTGTTAAAAAAGTAACCGATTTCTTTGACACGGTTTATGACGAGGTCGATCTTGTTTCGTACAATGAAGTGCGTTACAAAGAAGAAAAAATCCTCAAGCCTCATTTCAGATTTAAGATGCTTGACCATGAGGGCGTATATGATTTATATGAATATCCTTACCTCACACAGACGCGTGTCAATGTTTGCGTAAAAAATCTCGGTGAAAACAACGTTCTTTTCAATACAACACCGGGATTTAAGCTTGAGGATCAGGAGTACTGTAACCGTGTCCTTATGCCCAAGATGAAAATGGGTTACTGTCCCGACGGCACTTATATGTATAACAAGGGCAACGAGACAAGCATAGTGAAGGTCTATTTTCACGCTTATTATCTCTTTGAAACCTCAATGGAATATTTCGAAGCGCTGTTTGCAAACTTTGAGGATAAGGTTCCGGTTTATTTCCAGGCAATGTTTGTAAACGATATCAACTGGCGTTTGACTGACGATATTCTGTATCCCTATCATTATGAGGGTGAAAAGTTTGATCAGGCCATGCAAAGAATAGTAAATCTCCTGAACAGGGTTGATTGCAGTACCTTCCTTGAGCACCCGATGGTTGATATCTACCGAGCTTGCTATTGGATACAAAAGAAAGAAAATGCCGAAATATCATTCCTTTGTAATGATGACGGAATAAGTCTTATTATTGACGGTGAAGAAGCCTACACTCAGGAGGATTTTACCGTTATTGCACATAAGCCGAGGGTAGAGGGAGATACATTCAAGCTTACAGCATTTATGAAGTCACCGATTTTCAATTTCCTTGACCGTGACGAGATCTCGATTTATGCCATTGAAAACGGAGATAGAAGAGAGCTTGATATTTTCACCTCTGTTCACAGCAATTACAGGGCGAAGATAATTACCAATTATTTCCCTGCATTCCATTATTCCTGCGATCTTACAAAAAATCATAAGATTGAGTTTGAAATCAAAATAAAAGGAAAAGTATATTCGAGCCATTATTGGTTTATGCCTTATTCCGGCTTGGGACTGCGGTATATGAAAACCATTAACCGCGGTAATTATATAATAAAGAACAAGCGCAAATATCTGTCGGTGAAGCCTGCGAATCAGGCGATGATTGATCTCAGCGCATTGGTTAATACGGCGAGATTTGTTGTTCATCCGAGAACTGCGCTTCTTCGACTGAAAACAATAAACTACAGAAAGAAGCACAGAATTTGGCTCTACTACGATTTTTACACGGTCGAAAAGGACAACGGTTATTATCAGTTTGCCAATGATCTCCGGCATGACGACGGAATTGAAAGATACTATGTTTTGACGCATGAATACGAGGATTTGAACAAGGTATTTACTCCCGAACAGCAGAAGCATCTTGTTAAAGCCGGATCAAAAGAACACAGGCTTCTTTTTGTATGTGCGGAACGTATTTTTACGGCTTATTACGGACTTGCACCGATCAATCCGTTTGAAACCGCAAAAATGGAATATCAGTATGAGGATCTCAGAAAGGCTCACACGATATATCTTCAGCACGGCGTGCTTCATGCTTCGCTCAGACTCAACAATTCCGAGGAACGCAGTCAGGCTGAGCAGATTGTCGTTTCCTCTCCGTTTGAGGTCAAAAATTATACTGAAAATTACGCTTACAGCGAAAATGACCTTATAACAACGGGAATGGCAAGATACGACCATATTGACAGAGATCACAAGCCGCAGAACCGTATTCTTTTTGCACCGTCATGGAGAAAATATCTCACAACGGAGATTAAGGCTTCAAACTGGGAAGCCAATGCCGAAAGAATACAGAAGTCGGATTATTACAAAAATTTCTATGCTTTCCTTTCGGACAAGAAGCTCCACAGAAGTCTTGAGAGCAGTAAGGTTTATTTGGATATCAAGCTGCATCCGATTATTGCAAACCTTAAAGATCTTTTCAATATCGACTGTGATTATATAAATATGATCAGCGGCGATGTCGATGTTGCCGACTATAAGGCTTTTGTAACCGATTTTTCTTCGTATGTTTTTGATTTTGCATATCTCAACCGTCCGATTATGTATTTTGTCCCCGATTATCCTCAGTTTAAATCGGGAATGAATCATTACCGTGATCTTGATCTTCCGTTTGAGGATGCCTTCGGTCATATGTTTACAGATGCTCAAAAAGCAGCGGATTGCCTCTGTGATATTATTGACAGAAATTTTGTCCCCGAAGAAATTTATTCAGAACGAATGAAGAATTTCTACTTTGAATTTGACGGCAACTGTGCCGAAAACCTTTATAAATATGTTATTGAACAGGATAAAATGTTTAGAAAATAACAGGTTGTGAAAATATGCAGTTTACTAAAAAGGATACTTCTTTGGTAAAGGGCGTCGCAATACTTATGATGCTTTTTCACCATTGCTTTGAAAGTACGGGCAGATACGCCGGCTTTGAAATGAACTTTTTCCCGCTGACCGAGTCTCAAACGGTTACGATAGCATCGTTTTTTAAGATTTGTGTTGCGCTGTTTGTTTTTCTTTCGGGATACGGCATAGCGAAAACTCTCGAAAAAACGCCTGAGGACGGCTATAAGCGTCAAATTTGCAGACGAACCTTTTCCTTAATGTCAGGATTTTGGTTTATTTTTGTTCTCAGCATTATTTCGTCGGCAATTATTATGCCGTCAATGCTTAATGTTTATAATGATCCTCATATTATCAATAGGTTCATTTTTGTTCTGTACGATTTTCTCGGACTTGCCGAATTATTCGGAACGCCGACTCTTATCGGCACGTGGTGGTATATGAGCCTTGCGCTTATCATTATTGCAATAATGCCTGTTCTGTACCGATTTTATAAGAAATACGGAATGATCGCACTGCTTGTTGTGACATTTTTGTTTAACGGATTTATCAAACATGCTTTTGATGATAAAATCGTAAATTTTGATATGATACGCTGGACGTTTACCCTTGAGCTTGGAATGATTTGTGCGGACAAAGATCTGCTTGTGAAAATAAAGGAATTTAAATGGATAAAAAAGAATAGAGTAGTTGATTATATTCTCAAATTATTTGTATATTCCGCAATACTCGGTTTATGTGTTTACGAGCGTCGGTATATGGATTGCAATGTCAGCTATCTTCGTGACGGAATTATTCCTTTGTTTGTAGTAATATATTGCTATACAATTCTTGCGCCCATACCCGGATTGAGAAATATTCTTTGGTTTTTGGGAAAACATTCAATGAATATCTTCCTTTCTCACACTCTGCTAAGAGCGTTTTTCCTGAAAGATTTCCTTTACGGACTAAAATACTCAATGTTAACGTTCGGAGTGCTTCTTGTTTTATCCGTATTGCTTTCGATTATTATTGATCTTTTGAAAAAATATACGGGTTATGACAAATTGTGTTCTAAAATAATGAGTAAAATATAATAAATTCTCTGTATCTCCTCGAAAAAGCGTTTGATTTCGGGGAGATTTTGTATATTGCAATATTCTGTAATATGTGTTATATTATGTATATATTCTTTGAGGGGGAATAAAAAATGAAATAATTTAGCTGATAATAAACTGTTTTCTAATGATTGTAAACCGGAGAGACTGAAATTTATTCATTTGTTACGCTTCAAAAACCATTGCAGCACTTCATTGAAACATTTTCTGTGAAGTGTTATACTGTGATTACAAAGCTAATTAGGAGGAAGAAATATGAAGAAATCAATAAAAAAACTTTTTGCGACCCTGCTTGCCACACTCATGTTGGCATTATCGGTTCCTGCCGCAAATCTGTTAAACGTCGGATCCGTATTTTCAACAAAGGCTTCTGCCTATGATTCGGTTGAAAACAGCTATGATTATTTATGGAATTTAATCTGTACTCTCGGATATGTGGATGATCAGGGAGATTACTGGGTTGATTATTCAATCAGCAATACAGAATACGTTTCATTTGTTGCCGATGTTGAATATAATAGAATTCATTTGATATACGATGATTCTGATTATGAGGATTTATATTCGTATAATTACAGATGTGTTGAAATGATTCTTTGTCCTGAGGACGATATATATGCAACATACGTTTATTGCGATGATGACGATGAAGATTATGTCCATGGTATTGGCAATGTCTTTGCGACTGAATATACAAATGATTCAATTTATGACTTTGAAATATTAGATGAGTCTTATTATTTTGTTGAAAATACCTATGACGCACAGGCGGCGCTTAACCGCACGCTCAAATTGGGCATGGACGGAATTCACAATGCTTTAGTTTCCTATGCCGATTGTTCGCTCGGCAATTTCGGATTTAACACCTACATTCCGATAGAAGTTAAATCTGTTGAACTGAACGGACTTTTCAGAGACTCATTCGGTTGGAAATATTACAGATACAATGAAATTGATTTTGACTATGTCGGACTTGCAAGAAACAATTATGGTTGGTGGCTTGTTCGCGATGGCGGCATTGATTTTGGATTTTCAGGTTTCTTTGAAGATGAATTTGGCTATCATTATATAAAGAACGGAAAAAAAGACTTCTATGTCGGTCTTGTTAAGGATCCTGCCGACGGACTTTGGTGGTATGTTTCAGACGGATGTATTGACTTTAATTATACCGGTCTTGCCAAAAATCAGTACGGTTGGTGGTATGTGAATGACGGTACTATCGACTTCACCTATACCGGCATGGCAAAGAACCAGTACGGCTGGTGGTATGTGGAAAACGGAAAGCTTAACAGCAAGTATAACGGAATGGCAAAGAATCAATACGGCTGGTGGTATTTCAGCAACGGTAAGATTGATTACAAGTTCAACGGACTTGCCAAAAATCAGTACGGCTGGTGGTACATCAAGAACGGCACCATTGACTACAAGTTCCAAGGACTTGCCAAAAATCAGTATGGCTGGTGGTATGTTCAGAACGGAACGATAAACTTCAAGTACAACGGCTACGCTTCAAATCAGTACGGTACATGGAGAATTGAAAACGGCAAGGTCGTCGGAAAATAAATTTTTGATAATCCGTTGAGGTTTTTAATTATTTACATATTTTTTGACCCTGATTTTTTTCAGGGTCTTGATTTGGATAACAGGGGATAATAAAATGACTTATTGGCGCAGACAGGAGAAAATAAGCAAAATAATTGATAGAATTAAAAATACAAAAAATGATATTGCAGCTCTTCCTCAGAAAAAGAAAGAAAAAATAATAATATCGGTATGTGTTTCAATACTTTCGGTTTTCATGGCTGTAGTTATTATTGTCTCCGCTGTTTTTAATCATTATCTTAATAAAGTCAATTACGGAGATATTAAAGAGGTTGCAACTGCAAACTCGGAATTGATGAGTCAGCTTGATGAAGAAGAACAGCTTGATTTTGATATTGTCGGATCAAAACCTATTTCGGCTTCCAAAGACAGTTCGGATGACAATTTGAACGAAGATGAAGCGGAAGATTATTCCGATTACGAGATTATTGTTGAGAACGGAGAGAGTATTGAGATCAGCAATATCGGAAAAGAGGTAAAAAAGAAAGCTGACGAGAGCATAGAGAAAAATATCAGTGATAACGAGCTTTGGTACAGCGACGATGTGTATAATCTTCTTATTGCCGGGTACGATGCCGGTAATGTTGACAACGCAGATGCGGATACTCCAAAGTTTTACCGTTCCGATGCAATTATTATTGCATCAATAAACAAAGCAAAGAAAACCGTAAAGCTTATTTCTCTTTCCCGTGCAACATATGCGGCTATACCGGGACACGGCAACAAACGCTTGAACACTGCTCACGCTTACGGAGGAGCAAGTCTGCTCGTTGAGACGATAGAACAGAATTATAAGGTCAAGATCGACAGATATGTTACCGCTAACTTTGAGGGATTTGAAAAAATAATAGACTCGCTTGACGGCGTGTCTGTTGATATGACCAAAAAAGAAGCGAGCTTTGTATTTAACACAGATTCTCTTTCCGGCGGAAAATATCTTATGAACGGTTCCCAGGCTCTGCGTTATGTAAGACTCAGAAAAACAGATTCCGATAGAACAAGAACGGGACGTCAAAGAAAAGTTCTTAAAGCAATTATGAATAAGGCAAAAACAATGAATACTTCGGAAAAAATGAATTTTCTCGATACGGTTCTTCCGTATGTCACTACCAATCTCAACAAAACTGAGATTGTCAAAAAAATTTCCGAGCTTGATACATATTTATCCTGGCCGTTAGAGCAATATATTGTGCCGCAAAAGGCCACTCAATATGAGATGAGAGACGGTTTAGAGGTCATCATTGTTGACTGGGAAGAAACAACGAAATATATTCATTCCGTAATTTATGATGGTACCGAAGCGAAAACATCAAGAACATAATCATTAAAATGCAAATAGATTTACACCTCCGAAGCCGGATGCTTTCGGAGGTGCATTTTCATTTTTTTAAATAACAATTTTCCCTTTGATTTCAGTATAAATTAAAGAATAAAATCAAATTCGAGTCTCCTTTTTACAATTCATTTGTAATAAAGAGATTATTTTTTTTATAATAATTTAACAACTGAGGAGGTGCGTGGCGTCGTGAAGAAATGTGTTCCTATCAACTTGATTGTTTACTATCCAAAAACAGAAGCGGGGAAGTGTGAACTGGCTAAGAGAGTTGCCGATGTCCACGCAGAAACGGTGAAGCAGACGGTAAGCAAACTCAACTGTTCCTCAAAGCAAAAAGAACAACTGATAGATTCGGTTATCAGATCGGCGTCCGGTAAATGAAGTCAAACTTAATAATTATTTTCTGTTGTCCTGTGCGTTGCCGTAACGGGGGAGTGACTTATCGGAATATACCGAAGTGAAGCTGTCGTCGGAAAGCACCCTTGAAGCAATTTCAAGTGCTGTGTCGTTATAGGCGGTATTGTCATGCTGTTGATTTCTGAAATACCAAACCCTGTAGGGCAAAAGGCTTGTTGAAGCGTCAACCGTTCCGTCGGGTGATATGAAATCTCCGTCCGGCTCTTTGTCGAGCTTTTGACCGAGAGGAGCGGCAGTCGCACCCATTGAAGCGGATTCAACATTGATCATGGAATCTGAGCTTGCTGTGTCGGCGGCGGCAATGGGTAGGAGCTGAAGATTGTAACCGACAACGGCGAAGAAATCGACTCCCTCGGATTTTAACTGCATCATATGTTCGGGAAATTTCTTCTGTGCCTTATAAAAGCGGTCGGTTTTTGATCTCAGGACAGCGTATTTTCCGCCGCTGAGATGTTTCTCTGCAAGTGCTTCGTATTCCGTCGGCGGAACGGTACTCCACAGCGACGGACAATGAATAATTGCGGTATCAACAAGACCTTTCATTGCGCCGAGCATCATTTTATTGCTGACTTTTCGAGGCAAAAGTGAGAGGATTTTCTTGAGCATTTCGGAAACTTTTCTCGGGAAGAGAAATTCGATGAGCGAGATCGCCTTGTCGGGATTGATATTCAGCTTCATCAGGTCGGAGATTACGGGAGTGCCCTGTAATGCGGCGACGAAATACATAACCCTTTTGATATCGTTCTGATGACCGTATGCGTCGAAATAAGCGATAGATACTGCGCCGCCCATGCTGACCGGAACAAGATTGACCTTGTCGCAGTTATGCTCTTTTTTTATCTGCTGAATAAAATCGTTAAGCATCGCCGCCGTTTCGTAAGGCTCGCCGAAGGAGTTGTAAGAAAAGAAGTAGAGCTTATCTTCTCCGATTATTTTGCCGAGCCTTTGCATCGGCACCATACGGTATATGTAATTCCGCTCATCCTCGGTGCAGTCTGCAATGCTTTGCGGATAGTCAACGACACGGATAGGATTTTTCATTGTGCCGTCGTCGTTTGTGGCTATCGGATCGACAATTTCCGACACGATTGAAGCCATTTTATTTGAAAGACCGAGATCGCTTCTGAGAATAACGGATCTGATGAACGGATATTTCAGCTTTTTTACTATTGAATCGGTATCGATTTCAAGCTGCCAAGCCATTTTCAGCTTCTTTCCATTGCCGTCAAGCAACTCGATCTTTGACTGGCCTATACCGGGGATAATGATACACGGAGTGTATTTCTGTTCCATAACTCTGCCTCGTTTCAAGCTTTATGTCAAGATAATATCATTTTATCAGAAGAAAATCAATCTGAAAAGTTCTATTTTTGTGAAATTATATTATTTTTTTATATTTTTGTTGAAGATTTTATGCGAATATGTTAAAATGAAAAAAACTCCTATTCTTAACGAAAGGGGTGTCTTTATGGCACATTGCCCAAAATGCGGAAAAAAACTGCATTTCTATAATTGGAAGCCTAATTGCCCGTCCTGCGGAGTGAATCTCAATTATTACAGGGCAAACGAGATACTTCTTGACGAGTCCGAAAAGGCTGAAATTGAACATTCCGAGTTTCAGCCTAAGGTTGATCGTGCAAAAGCGGCAACCATCGGAACAACGGTCGGAAAGCTAAGAATGGCATTTTTTCTGATTCCGATTGCGGCATTTTTTCTGCCGTTATTCAGCATCACCGTTGCCGGTCACAAAACGAGCTTCAATGCGATAGGAATTTACAACGCTTTTTCAAGGCTTGACAGCGGAGCTTTGTTCGGCAGGCTTTCGCCGATTATTATAGCCGTGCTTCTGCTTGCAATAGCGGCGATCTGCTGTATCGTGTTTACGGTTATGCAGATGGCGGCAGGCACGAAAAAGGGCTTGAAACGGAACATTATCCTGTCGGTTATTTCAATCGTACTAATAAGCGCATCAATGGTGGATGTTATGCTGTTTTCAAAGGCACCGGTTGAAAGCTACACCGATATTGTAATCAACGGTGCGAACAACGCCGTGCGGATCGGCAAACAAGCCGATGTTGACAGAGCGGTACAGAATATCAGAAATATTTACAATGATACCGCCGTTGACAAAAGGGTTCTTGAAGACGCAATCAAAAATGCGGAGCTGACGCTTTCCGCAGATTACGGACTGACAGGGGAGGAAATGACCGCTCTGAAAGATGAGGTCGAAAACGGTCGGGAGATACTTGCGGACAAGACCGCCGATATAAACAGAGTTCGTGACGCCGCTTTAAAAATCAACGGTGCGAACTACACATATACTCAGCTTCAGACCTCGATATATGCCGCCGTCAACAATGCACTTGAGCAGAATGACGGAATTTATTCGGACGATTGCTACGAGGATCTCCTCGTGAATACGGAAAAGGCACGGAATTATCTCAAGCTTGCGATTGACCGTGCAAGGCTATTTGAAGATAACGGACGGTTTTCCGAAAACAGCTTTTCGGCTTTGCAGTTCTCGATCGAAGCCGCACAGGCTTGTTGGGACACGCTTGAAAAGGGTGAGCTGATTGTCGATGAAATTGACGATGACGGAACAGGCAAAAAGACCGACAAGGAGCTTGCGCAGGAAACGGCGGAAGCCTTACAGAAGGTCTTTGCCGACCTTAACGGAAAAATCAATGAGCTTGTCGATGTAAGCGTGCTGAATCCCTTGATTGAAAAGGTAAATGCAGACCGGGCAGGCGGTGATTATGCCGAAAAGGTTTCGCAAAACATCAATGCTTCTTTGGAAATCGGCTACATAGTTTTGGTATTGTTATATCTCATTCAGCTTATCTTCAATATTATTGTCGGCAAAAAAGGACTTGAAGTGAAATATACGGAGTGTCTGATCGGAGGACTGCCGAGTGAAGAGTATTTCGCCCTTATAGAAGACGGACAGAGCAACGAGCAGATAAGACGAAAAATGCTTGTTTCCCTTTCTAAAATGCAGGAGGAAGCAAGGCTTGCTCAGAAGAAAGCGGAGCGTGAGGCTCAGGAAGCTAAGATTAAAGAAATTAAAGAGCGTATGGCAAAGAACGAGCATAGGGAAGAGGTGAAGAAATAATGGGTGATTTTGAAATCAAAAGAGCATTGGACATTGCCGAAAACGGCACCGATGAGCAGGTCAACCGTGAGCTTCACCGCATGGTTGATGTTGACCGCAGAGTTATCAGGCGAAAAGAAACAATCGGATATATGCTCTTTGTCGGTAACAACAGCTTCAACATCAACGGACATAAGGATCTTTTTGTTGACAGTATTCTGAAAATCAGCTTTGATCTTCAGGCAAAATACCATGTCATTGCAGGTATATGGGATATTGTTGATGACTTTATCGTCAGCTTCATCATGGAAAAAACCCGTACCCGTTGGGGCAAGTTTATTCCGTATATTTTCTGCGGCGGATTGCCCTATGCGCTGATTGCAACCCTCTACTGGCTGCTCCCGAATCTTTTGCCGGAAAATATGGTGAACGATTTCGGCGACCTCACAAAATTTTTCATCTTTGCGGCTATTGATATGCTGCTTGAATTTGTCGGTAATTTCAAGGATGTTGCTATCAGCGGATATGTTTCAACCATAACGCCCTATCCCTCGGACAGACGAAGGCTGCTTGCGATTTCAAGCTATTTCAGCATAATTTATTCGAGAATACCCGATATCGTGGTTGAGTTCATGCTCGATTTCATCAAAAACGGTATCGTATCCTCGGCAGGAAAGACCAGCGACCAGATGATAAAAACTTCGCTGATGATAGTAGGTCCCGTTACCGCTATCATTTCGGGATTGATTATCTCGTGGTACGCAAGCATTGCGAAAGAGCGTGTTCATCAGAAGGTTGAGAAACCTAAGATCAGAGAAAGTCTTCGTATCGTATTCTCAAACAGACCTGTGCGTATGTATATCTTGTCAAATCTTCTCGGATCATTCGGAACGGGCATCAATACAAACGACTACTACCGTCAGGTTCTCAATATGACAACATTTGAGACAATCGCCGGTATTCCGTCATTCTTCTTCCAGCCGATAGGCTTTGCAAAGTATAACGCTCTTGCAAAGAGATTTTCCACAAAGAGCTTGTTTATGGTTTCGCAGGTTTTTGCAAAGGCTTTCTATATTCCTCTTTGGTTCTACGGACGGTATATTAAGACAAGCAAAGGGAAAATGTTCTTCCAAAGCAGATGGGCAATGCTCCCCGTTACGGCAATATGGGAATGTATTTACGCAACTTTCTGGGGCGTAAAGAGTGTTTCAGGCACAGAGATTGCCAATGAGTGCAACGATTACATCGAGTGGAAATACGGCTACCGAAACGAAGCGACGCTTTCTGCGGCGTCAACGCTCGTATGTAAAATACCTGCCCGAATCAACAGTATTCTTCAACCGCTTTACAAAAAGTGGTGTCACTATGATCAGACGGCTTATACCGAAGGCAGAGAACAGCCGATTCTGGCACAGAAATGGATCTTTGCAATGGCAACAATTCTTCCGGCAATCCTCGTTCTATCCAGTATGATTCCGATGTTCTGGTATGATATCAACAAGGATAAACGGGATAAAATGTATATGGAGCTGAATGAACGTCGTGCAAAAATAGCAGAGGAAATCAACAAGATATATCATGACGAGGAAGCTTCCGTTACATAATTAACCTTAACACCAAAATAAAACTGCCCCAATTTATGCTGTCTGCACAAATTGGGGCAGTTTACGTCTGCCAAAGCGGATGCTTCGATTTATATTCTGTTTTTTTGATTTGTATTTTTAAAATTATTCTTCCATGCAGTCTATTTTCATTTGCTCGGGCTCGTCGGTCTTTCCGACAGGGTTTTTCTTGTAATATGCGGTGTCGGGAATGAAATATTCTCCGATGCGAAAATCAATATTAGCCTTTCTTGCCTGAACTAATTGATAACCTCTTTTTATACGG